>CANQGV010000005.1 GCA_947623475.1 uncultured Clostridia bacterium
CCTTCACCATTACCTGTTAGTCCATATCCTTCTGGTGCTTCTACTTCTTCTAAAATATATTTTCCTGCTTTAGTTTCAAGTCCTCTTAAGTTTATTGATTTTCCTGCTTCTGATGTAAATATTATGTCTTTATTTGATAATATATTGCTTACATCTACATCTTCTTCTTTAACAAATTCTTCTTTTGTTATTTCATATTCATTAGTATCTTTATTGTACTTGCTATTTTTTACATATTCTTTTGTGTCAGAATTATATACGGTAAATTTAGCTCCACCTAATAATCCTTTTGATGTATCTGCTTCATGTATATTTCCGTCTTTAGATGCATATTTATTTATTGTTATTATTGAACTATGTTTATTATAGAAGTTTCTTACTGCTGTATCTCCTTGTTTCATTGGGATACTAAATGTTGCTTTTGTTTTTTCAGATAATTCATATCCATCTGGTGCTTTTATTTGTTCTATTTCATATTCTCCTGCTGCTAGTCCTTTAAGTATTATTGGTTTTCCATCTCTTGTTTCGAAATGTATTACTTTATCAAAAGCTGCTCTTCCTGGTTGATAATAGTCTAATGTATATGTTCCTGTTTCAGGATCATATCCTTCTTTTCCATCTGAATTCAAATATGAACGTGGTATTTGTACAGATTGATTTGTTGTTTTATTATAAATAATAAACTTAGCTCCATTTAATAATGAGTTACTTATTTTTCCATTATTGTCTATTTCAAAATCTTTTATTTCAATACTGTTTTCTACTGTATTTACTGTACATTCATTTATAAAGTCATAATGGCTACCTAAATTATCTGGTATTTTTGTTACCATTTGTCTATTATTTGGACCTTCACCATTACCTGTTAGTCCATATCCTTCTGGTGCTTCTACTTCTTCTAAAATATATTTTCCTGCTTTAGTTTCTAATCCTTTTAAGTTTATTGATCTTCCTGTTTCTGATGTAAATATTATGTCTTTGTTTGATAAAATATTTGTTTTATCAATTTCTTCTTCACTAACAAAGTCATTTTCTGTTATTTCATATTCATTAGTATCTTTATTATAATTAGCTGTACTCTTTACATATTGTTTTTCGTTTTCATTATAAACAGTGAATTTAGCTCCACCTAATAATCCTTTTTCTAGGTCAGATTCATGTATATTTCCGTTTTTAGATGCGTATTTATTTATTGTTATTACTTGTTTGCGCACACTATAAAATTCCCTTATTCCTGAATCTCCTTCTTTTAATGGGATGCTAAATGTTGCTTTTGTTTCTATTGCTGCTTCATATCCATCTGTTGTTTTTACTTCTTCAATATAGTAATCTCCTGCTTGTAAACCTTTAAGTATTATTGGTTTTCCTTCTCTTGTTTCAAATTGAATTACTGAATCGAAAGTTGCTCTTCCTGGTTGATAATAGTCTAATGTATATGTTCCTGTTTCAGGGTCATATCCTTCTTTTCCATCTGATAATAGATATGAACGTGGTATTTGTACACTTGCAGAATTATCTGTTTTAGAAATTATATATTTAGAGCCACCTAACATTCCTGTATTTTTATTTCCATTACCATCTATTCCAAATTTTCTAATTTCTATACTATTTTCTACTTCATTTTTACCAAGAGGGTTTCCAATAAAGTCATAGTGACTTCCTAGGTTTCCTGGTATATCAGCTACTGCTAATTTTTTATTATTTTCTTCTCCGTTTGCTGCTAATTCATATCCTTCTGGTGCTTTTACTTCTTCCATAGAATATCTACCAGATTCTAAATCTAGTCCTACTATTTGTAATGATTTTCCTGTTTGTGTTTCAAATAATATATCTCTATTTGATAGCATATTTGTTTTATTGACATCTTTTTCATCAATGAAACATTCTCTTTTTATTATGTATTCACCTGTACTAGCGTTGTATGTTCCTGCACTTTTTACATATTTATGTGTATTATTGTTATATATTACATATACAGCTCCACCTAGTTTTCCTTTTTCTGTATCTGCTTTGTGAACATCTCCATCTTTTGAAGAATATCTACTTATTGTTATTGCTTGTTTTACTTTGCTGTGGAAGTGTCTTTCTTTTGTATCATTTGCCTCAAATGGAATATTAAAGTGATGTATATTAGTATTGTTGTCTCCGTTTACTGCTAGTTCATATCCTTCTGGTGCTTCTACTTCTTCTATTTCATATTCACCTATTTCTAATCCTTCAATTATTAACTCTTTTCCTTCTTTTGTTTCAAATAATATTGATGCATCATTTTTTGAAGTTAGAGGTACTACACTTCCATCTAAAGTCATTACACCTGTTTCAGGATTATATCCATATTCTCCTGAATCTGCATCTTTTCCTGCCATTTTAGCTTCTCTATATGCTTTTGGTAGTTGTAAATATTTTTGTGTTGTTTTATTTAATATTCTAAATTTAGCTCCACCTAGCATTCCTGTATCTACTTTACCATTGTTGTTTATTCCATATTGCTTTATTGTTATTTTTTTATCACCTAAATCAAATTTTCCTGATAATTCAAGTTGTTTTTCTTCTCCTACTGCTGCATTTCCTTTTTCAAATGTTATTTGGTCTTGTTGAATTGCTGTTCCTATTCTTAAGTTATTTTTCCAAATTTTTGCTCTTATTTGGTTTGCAAATATTGATTCTGCATTTGCTTTTGCTATAATTTTATAGTCTCCAGATGTTAAAACGTTACTGTTTTCATCTATATTTATTACTAGATAAAATTCTTTTCCATCTTTTATGTATTCAGTATTAACTTCCTTTAACTCTTTTCCTTCATATGAGCCAATTTTTACATTTAATTTTTGTCCATTTTTATTATATACTTCTATGCTATTAACTGATGGTGACTTTATTTTTAAAGCTCCTATTATTATTTGTCTTCCTTTTACTTCAAATTTCACATCTTTTCCATCAGCTGTTGAAAATTCAGGATCTTTTGTTTCCTTTTTACTCATTTTCTTAATATAGTCTTGAAGTCCTTTAGCTTTTGCTTGGTTTATTATATTTGCATAGTCTTTAATTTGAGACCATTTTCCTGCAACTACTCCTGTTTTAGGAGCAACAGTATTTACAAAGTCTTTAGCATAGTACCAAATAACTGCTTGTAAAGTACTTGCATTTCCTGAAATTATGTTATTTCCGTATTTATCAATAGCATAATTTGTATATTCATGTTCTTGACTTCCTACCCATGCAAATGCTGCTAATGCTTCATTATTTTCATATGGGATTATATCGTCTTTACCTACTATTTTTATTCCTTGTTCTGTAAATTCCATATCAGCAACATTTGTAAATGTATCTGAGTCCTTGCTATATTTGTTACCATTAAGGCTATATGCTGGTATTCCATTTACACCAATATCTCCTTTTACTTTAGTTTCACTTCCTCCTTCAATTGGTGGTCCTAATGTTGATTTTTTCTGTTCAACGGCAGCAAAAGAATAAATTAATATAGACGATATTGTTATTGCTATAAGTGCTAATATTTTTATAATTGTACTTTTTGTTTTATTTTTCATTATTCTTTCACCCCTTTCTATAATAACCCATCAAATATATCGTTTTCTAAGTTTGCTAATTGTTTTTGTCTTCTTATTGTAAATGATCCTATTATTGCTATTATAAGTATCATTATTAGCAATGTAGTGTATACTACTGGTCCTCCTGTTTTAATACTTATAATTGCATCTGCTGAACTGTAGTCATCTTCTGTTTGTACACCATTTCCTGGTGTTGAGTTTGTATCTGCTGTTCCATCATTGTTATAAGCTTCTTGTATTTCTGAAACGTTTGTAACAATTCCTGTATTATTTTGAGACATTGTTTTTGTTAGTACTAATTTTACTATTTTACTTTCTCCTGGAACTATTACTTGATTTTGCAAACTATCTGAGACAAGTGCTGTTCCTTCTTGATACCAATTTGGATTTAGCTCTGAACTAAATGCTAAGTCACTTGGTATTTCATCTTTTAATTTTGAAGCATATCCTGATACTTCTCCATTATTTGTTACTACTAAGCTATATTCTATAATTACATTTGCTCCTTCAACTTTGTTTCCACTTAATTCTAGTTTTGCTAATGTTTCATTATTATAGTTATAACTTTCTATTCCATCTACTGTGCTTAATGTTATTTTAGATATGTATTTATTTAGGCTTAAATCAAATTTTCCTGTCCTTATTAAACCTATATTAACATTTGATACATTTGAGTTTGTTACATCTATTGCATCTGTAATACCATATAGTTTTTCTTGATTGTCTATATTTAAAGTTTTTGAAATTGCGTTTGAATTTCTACTTATATCTACTCCGTCTTTGCTATATTCTGTAAGTTTATATAATGTTCCATCATATTCAAATAATACTACATAGTTTCCTAATGGAACATTACTTAATGTATAGAATCCATTAGCATCTGTTACTGTTTTTATTTCATTTCCGTTTTCATCTTTTGCAAATTCGTTTGTTTCTGCATTTAATAGTTTAACTGGGATATCTGCTAATGTTGCTTCTTCATCATCTCTTGCACCATTTGTATTATCATCTATCCAAGCTATTCCATTTATTTTTCTAGTTATTGTTTTTATTTCTGTATTTTCATCTTCTTTGTTTTCTTCTGTATAATCTTCTTCACTTTGCCCTATTTGTTTTGGCTCTTCTTCTGTTTCTGCTTCTAATATTATTTGGACATTGTTTGAGTCTGTTAAAGTTTTTCCACCATTAAGTAGTTCTGCTTTATTAGATACTGCTGAATCTTCTATTTGACCTTCTTGATAATTTAATATTGTTTTTACCATCAATTCTTTAGATTCTTCTGCTCCAATATCTAATGACCAATCAATTTCATTTCCATATGTTGCTACTGGAATATTTTCTCCATTTTCACCTAGTAATACGCAATCTTTTATTGTTACTTGTTCTGGTAATGTGTCTTTTATGCTTAATGTATCGTAATCAATTTTACTCTTATTTTTTAGTTTTATATAATATGTTACTTCATCTCCTGATTTTAAGTATGCATTTTCTCCTACATCTACTGTCATTGAAAAATCAAATCCTTTTTCATGACTTAATAAGATTGTTTGGCTTGTTCCACGATATTCTTGTCCTTCTATTGTCGCTACTCCTGAAACTTCTACTGAATCTTTGTCTGTATCTGTTGATTTAAAGTTTCCTTGTATAGTTACACTTTCTCCTGGTTTTATAGTATCTATCTCTATGTCTTGTGTACCTTCACCTTCTATATCATCATATAATTTATTTAAAGTCATTTCTAAACCTTTAGGTGTTTTCCATTTAGTTTCTATGTTACTTATTTCTCTGTTTGTCATATTTCTTACTGTCATAAAACATCTAAAGTCATCACTTTCTTTTATTGCTTCTGATGGATTATCTGGATTTACTACTATTACTTGTAATGCTCCATCACCTTGTCCTACTTTTGTTGTTATTTCATTTGTTTGTACTTGTATTCCATTATATTCAACTGCTGCAATAGTTTTTATTTCTGATCCAGCTTCTGCTGTATCATTTACCATTACTTCAAAGCTTGCTGTTTTTGTTTCTTTAGCTTTAAGCTCCCCAACAGCTATTAACTTATTTTTTCCTTCTTCTACTATTATTTCTTCATCTTGTCTTGATATAGATGTTGTTCCTTCTGGGATAATTGCCATAGCATTTACTTCTGCTATGTCTTCATCTCCTTCGTTTGTTATTTGTATATCGTATCTTAATATTTCGTTTTTATTTACTTCTTCATTATTTCCTAAAACATCTGAGCCAATTCTAGCTGAAAGATTTGCTTTTATTTTTGGTCCTTGACCTGTTTTTAATTTTATTGTTGTTGCTTGAGCTTCTTTTATATTTTCTCCAATAACATATGCTACTGTATAACCTTGGCTCATTTGTTTATCATATTCTAGTCCTGCTGGAACATTTATGTTGTAACCTACTTTTATTTCTTCTGAAACTTCTAAACTTGTAATTGTTATTAAGTATTTTTTTACTTGAGTTGGATTTGTTAGCATTTCTTGCCATCCATTTTCTGCATTTTCTAAATCATTTGTTGCATTTTCATTTTCTGAATAATATATTTTTACTTTATTTAAATCTATTCCATCTATTGCTAAATCTGTTAATAATGCTGAATCTATATTATTTTCAACTTCTTCTCCATTTATTTGTGTTTTTGCTTTCGTTCCAAATGTTCCTAAGATTTTTACATCATTTAATGTTTCTTCATCATTATTTATAATTTCTGATTCTACTGTATATGCTTGCTCAGGAGCATTTATTTCTATTAATTTTTCTGTGCTTTTTTCTTCTCCCATTGTTTCTATTCCAAGTGATTTAATACTATTTGTTGTCATTAATCCTTTTTGAGACACGATTTGTAAAGGTACTTCTGTTGTACCTATTTGTGCTTCATCTAAGTATTTTATTGCTTTTCCATTTGAATATGTCATTTTTACTGCATCAATTTTGTTTGTTGCTTTTCTATTCAAATTAATATCTGCATTGATATTTATTATTGTTCCTTCTATACCTTGTTCTTTGTGTTCTTTTTGTTCTCCTATTAAGTCTACTATTATTACTTGTTTTCCATCAATTACAGTTTGACTTGGTCTTACTTCTGTAAATTCATCTCCATAAATTTTATCTATATAGTTTACTTTTAATTCTTCTACATCTTCTGGAAATTCAAATATCATTCTTGGATTTGCATATAAATCTTGATTTGCTGAATTTGAATTTAATATAGCTTTTATTTCTACATTTTGATTTGTAGTTATTGTTGATAAATTATCTCTACTTACTTCTAATTTTGCTTCTGTTGTTGTTTCTTTTAATTCTATTGAAGCTGTAGCTCCTTCTTTGCTCATATCTGTTTCTACTATTGGATTTTCAACTAATGATTTAATTGATTGTACAGCTTGTCTTGATTGTCCTATTTCTCCACTTATTGCTTTTGTATTTAATATGTTTAATTTTCCTTCTTTAATTGGTTTTGTTGTTTCTACTCTTAAATCTTTTTCTATTTGTCCATAATTTATTACTATATTTCCTTCTTCATCTGTTTCTGTTTCATTATCTATTGATATAACTTCTTCTCCTGTTGCTATTCTTCTTATAGTTAGTCTACCTTCTTCTCCTAATAGACTTATAAGTTCTTCTTTGTTTATTATAGTTTGTACATATCTTATATTTCCAGCTGTTACAATACTTCCTCCATTTTGATTTACATATGTATTATTATTTGTATCTAATGTTAAAGTATTTATTCCTTCTATATAAGATACTGTAACTTCGTTATTTTCTTGATATGTTACTTCTTTTGCTTCATTTTCATAAAGATATCCTTTATAAATATCTCCTGATAAAGATGTTTGAACTGTAGCAATATTTCCTATTGGCTCTATTTCTTCTTCTCTTGTTTCTTCTTTATCTGTTGTGTTTTCTTGTGTATAAAAGTTTGTTTGAGTTTTTGTTGATAGGGTTACTGATGTTTTTTGTACTGGAACTGCATTTGTATATTGATATACCACATCATATACATTCTTTTCTGATTTCCAATCTATTTTTCCCTCTTCATCTATTTGGTTTTCATAAGAAAATTTAACTATTCCTGTTTCTTGGCTATATTGAACATTTTCATCATTTATTTTTTCACCATCAATAAGCACTATAACATTGCTAGGATTTTCTCCCTTTATGTTAGGTGCTTGTATTTCAACTGTTTCTGTTTTTCTTGGTAATACATTATTTTCTACTTGTGTTTCTATGTTTTGTTCTAATAATGTACCATTTTCTCCTAAACTAAAGTATTTATTTATTGATTGTGTTAAAACAGTATCTATGTTAGAAGTCCATTCAGGTTTTATTTTAACTTTACCTTCTAATGCTCTTTCTTTTTGATTAATGTTTCCATATGTACCTTCTAATGTTACTGTCATTTCTTTATTGAAATAATCTTTTTCAACTTTTTCTTCATGTTTTAACTGTATTGGTAGTTCTAATAACAAAGTATTGTTTGAAGATATATTTCCTACTTCAATTTCATTTGTTTGAGTGTTTACATTTTTTACATATCTATTTTCTTGTAATTCATCTTCTTTAATACTGAAGTTTGGATTTTCTATTTTTATTTTTGCATTTGAGATGGTTACTTTATCTTTGACCATTAACTCTAAATACAGCTTTTGAGTTTCTGATGCATTTAATTTTCCTTCATGAGTTTTTTCTTGCTCATCTTTGAAATATGCATCAAATTCAATATTTTCTCCTTTGTTTATTGTTTTTTGAACTTCTAGTTTTCCAGCAGCTTCTACTACGTTGACACCTACTAATGCAAAATTTGCAAATGTCATAGTAAAAACAATTAGAATAACTAGTGCTTTTTTAGCAATTGTTTGATTTGCTTTAATTAAATTTTCCATAGTAATCTCCCTCTCATTTCTTACCCAAATATACTTAATAATATATTAGGATTTTTGTTTATTTTTATCAATAGCTTTTTTTCTCAAGATTTTTTTTGTTTTCTTTTTGTTGTTACGGAAGCTTTTTTTGAGAGTTTTGAATTAGTTTTGTTAAAATTTTTTTACATTTTTATTACTTTATTTTCATTTTTTAGCATTTTTTTGCTAAACCTTGATTTTCCGTAAGTTTTTTTAATGTAATAAAAAATTATACAAAAAAATAAGTGAAGCTTTTTTGCTTCACTTATTTTTATTTATTTGCTTATTATACTACTGTCTTTTTAATGATTATTACTCCTACACCGAATGTTGCTAATGCTACTATTCCTACTACTGTAGAGATAATTACTTTTAGATTTTCGTCATCTCCTGTAGGTGGTGTAACTGTTACTGATTCAGCAGTTGAGTCATCACTTTCTGTTTCTGGTCCTGTTGATGTTCCTGGTACATAGTTTCCTGGAACTGTTACTATTCTACGTCCACCTGGATTTCCACTTTCTGTTGATTTCTTTACATGTATTATTTCTGTTTCGTTTCCTAAGTCAACGTCATCTTCTTTTGCTGACATTACTTTAGATACGCTTAATGTTGTTGTTTTGTTTTCTCCTGGTTTTATTGGTCCAGCCATAGTAGTAGTTTTTAATATTCTTCTCTTTGCTAATTCCTCTGAATTTATTACTTCATCAGCAAACATCCTTAATCCATTTACTTCACATGTACCTTTATCTCCTTCAATTTCTTCTTTTGTTACTTCTTCCCAATTTGGATTCTTCTCTACATCAAATCCCCAATCACTATCTAAGTAATCTACTATTTCTTCTGCTGATAGTGTTACCATTGTTGATTGATCTGCTGGGATTTCTCCGAAGTTATAGAATGCTTCATCTGCATAGTCAACTTCTCCTGTATTGCTAACTTTGAATTCATAACCTACTTGTAATGTACTTCCTTGTAATAACTCATTGTCTATTTCTAATTTTGCTGTACCATTTGAATTGTCTGTAGGTGGTAAGTATGTGAATCCAGATACTGGATCATATGTTCCGTCTTCATTAATCTTTGTTTCCATTAAGATTTGACCATTTGGTAATATAAATGATACTTCACTTAAACGTTTCTTTAAGTCAAGACTTTGTTTTGGTCTTTCTATTACTCCAAAATCTACATTTTTTAATACATATTGTAGATAAGCATCTTGTACTTTTTCTGATGGAACGTCATTTTCTGTTAAAGTTTCATCTTTGTTACCTTCTATTTCTACTACTGTTACTCCATTTTCAAAGTCTTCTAATTCTACTGTTAATTGCATTTCTGGAGTTTCAGAAGTCATTTCTGGAATTGGTCCTTCTAATGTTGCATTTCCATAAACAATATGTTCTGTAGTTGCATCTATTTCTTGTCTTTTTGTCCAATCATCAACTGCATCTGAATATCTAGTATCTATATCGTCTCTATACCATTTTGGGTTAGAAGTTTTTCTTTCCCACTCTGCTTTAGGTTGATTTGTAGATTTATAATCTCTTGGGTCTAATAATTTTCCATTAAGTTCTGCTCCTGTGTCTCCTCCCCAAGTAAATTTTATTTTATATGTTCCTGGTACAAATCCTTTTAATTCATATTCACCTGAATCATTACTCATTGATTCTTCTACATCTGTACTTCCATCTCCTACTGGAATTAGTTCTGCTTTAACATTTTTAACAGGTGCTTCTGATGGGTCATATATTCCATTTCCTAATAAAGCATTTCCAGTTTCACTTGAAGTTTTTAAGTCCTCAAATACATTTCCTTTTATATGTCTATTACTTAAATCATCTTCACCTATTTGTAGTATAAATGCTGGTGCTTTATCTGTATCATCTTCATATGTTTCTTCATTTCCTATAATCATATTTTCTGGAACTGAATCTTTATCTACTGCTGCATATAAATTATTTTCTTGATCATATGAAGTATATGATGCTATTTCTGCTAAGTTGTCTAATGTTATTTGTTCTTCAGGATTTTCTGAATTTAACATTGCAATTTCTTTTACTTTTTCTCTATTCATTGTGAAATATACATATATATCTTGATAATTTGTTGTACTTTCTGATGCTTCTATAAGTTGTTGTGCTTCAGCGTCACCTTGTTGTGCCTCTTCTTCTAGATTTCCTAATGGTTTATATTCTTTTTCATTTTCTGGTATTTTAACTTCAGCATTTTCATCACCTTCAGCTGGTTTTTCTTTTGTCTCTTCTCTTTGTTCTTCTGTTGGTGTTTCTTCATTCTTATAAGGATTATTTACACTATCTATTATTCTTTCTTCTGGCTCAATTGTTAATGAATTATATTGATCATTTACACTTCCATTGTCTGTGTAATTTAATTCTCCTGTAATTTCACCTTTTTCGTCTATGCCTGTACCAACTTTTACAACTGTATAATTTTTATCATAGTAATCCATTATCTTATTTACTTTTGCTTTTACTTGTCCTGCTTCGTTAATAGCTCTTATACGATATGTGATTCCTACTTTTAATTCTTTAGATGTGTCTGATGGGTTTTGCCAAGCAGCATCTGCTTTATAAATTGGTCTTGTATATTTTGCTGTTCCTCTTGTGTTATCGAATTTAACACCTACATTAAATCCTTCTTGATAGTTTCCTTTGTTTTTGAATCTATTTTCATAGTTGTATGTATGTTCAAAACCATTTATTGCTACTCTTGCATTTTGTAAGTCTTTTTGTAAAGATAAATCTGCTTGTTCTCTTTCATATAAACCTAAATTTATATATTTTACTTCTTCCATACCATATTCGAAATTATTCCAAATACTATAACCTGTAGCATTTGTATTTGCTATTATTGAATATCCATCTGTATAGAAGTCGAAGAATGATTTATGTGATTCTTCTCCTTCTCCTCTTTTATATTCTAAAGTGAATTTTTCTTGCCCATCTGCTCCTATTGTTTTTGCTGTATTTGCTTGAGCGTCTTTACCTTCTATTGCTGAGAAGTTTTTATTGAATTCAACTCTTGTTTCTTCATCTTCTGCTGCTTTTGATCCATTGTCTACTTCAATATGTGGAACTACATTTGTATATGTTAGTCCATTGTATTCGAATTCTATATGATAACTTTCTAATTCTTCTATTAATACATCTATAAATAGGTAAGCTCCATTTTCATCTGTTGTTGTTTCTTGAACAACCTCTTCACCTTTTTTAAGTCTTACTATTATTCCTCCTAATAATGTATCTACATCTTCAGTATAATAGTCATCTCTACCATGTCCTGTTCCTACACCAACGTTTCCAGTTTGTTCTTCTGATGTATTTGTTTCATTATTAGAATTTTCAGTATTTGCTTCATTATTGCTATCATTTTCTGTATTTGTATTATTGTTTACATTTTCTGTGTTTGTTGTATTATTAGTATATTTATCATAATCATGTTCATTATGTGATTTTTCATCTGGTAAATCATCTCTCCATACATATCCTGATAATTTAACATATACTTGTTTGTTTTCTATCAATACTGGTTCTATTTTTTCTTCAGTTCCATCTTCTTTTTTTGCTTTTTTAGCTACTACTTTTACTGGTTTTCCTTCTGGTGGAACTGGATAACCATAGTGTGGATTTCCTTCTTGCTCAAATGCTAAATAAGTTCCTACTACAACATCTTCTATTTTTATAATTCCTACTTCTTCTGCTCTTCCTTCTTTTACGTCTTCTTCTGATGCTGTTGTAAATACTGTAGCTTCTTCTTCATTGTCTACATATCTTATTTTTCCATCTTCTTCTCTTACTATCCATTTCTTTGATCTTTCATTTTGGAATTTAAAGCTTACTTTATCTAGTTTAACTTCATGATTATCTTGGTTTACTTTTTGTGCTATTAAGTCTCCTAGTAAATCAATTGGTTTATTTATTAAATTAACTGTTTTTGAATCTTCTTTCGTTGATGGTTTTGCAATAGATGAAATTAAGTTTTGGTTTGCTGTTTGAATTCCTGGTCCACGTTTTCCTACTAACCACATCTTTGCTGTAAAATAATTATATTTTTTTGATACTGATAAATCAACTTTAGTTATTTGTTCTACTGAGCCATCTGCTGGAACAATTATATAGAAGTCTGATCCGTTTTCAATTACTTCTTTAGGATCTCTTGTTACTTTTAGTTGGTCTCCTTCATATTTTCCAAATACTGGTGACGCAATTTCTTTTTCATCTTGGTCATATACCTTTAATCCTGTTACATCTCCTACCATATTAACATTGAAAGGTCCTACTTTTACTCCTTCTTCTTCTTTTCCATCAATATTATATATAATTGATTCTGGAACATATTCTGCATCTTCACCTCTATTATTTGTTATAGATGCACCTTGTTGTCCTGATAAAGTCTGTGCATATTCTGTAGCTGAAACTTCCCATGATGGATTTGCATAACCTAAACTTCTAGTTATAAAGTCTCCAATTCCTGTTGTTGCCAACCATTTTCCGAAAAATCCATATATAGCTAATTGTTTAGGAGAATAATTTCTTACCATAGGGTTCCCTGGTATAGGATCAGGGTTAGCTAAAATCCAAGCCATTTTTGCATTCTCCATATTGTCTGTTTCACTCATTAAAGTTGAAGTGTTTCCATTATAGATTTTTGCATGTGTTCCATCAAATTCTATACGATATAGAATATTGTATAATGAACCTTGCCATAAATCCATATGAGGGTATACGCAGTAGGTATCATCTACTCCATCTATGATAAAATTTTCTTTAGTTCTATTTATGTCACTTCCACCTCTACCCCACGCATCTACATTTACTTGACTTCCATAATTGGAAAGGTCTTTAGCTTCAACTACTGAGCTTATTCCTAGTAATGACATTAATGTTATTATTGTTATTATTACATATTTAAATATTCTCTTATTCATCTCAACTACCCCCTTTCCTATATTATTTCATCTTTCATTTTGATTTCTTTTCCTACGAAGAATACTCCACCTGCTAGAACAATCAATATTGCTAATGTTAGCATTGTGTATACTACAGGTCCACCTGTTTTAACACTTATGATTGTATCTGCTGAGCCCATATCATTTTCTCCTTGTGTTTTATTTCCTGGTGTTGAGTTGATATCTGTCATTCCGGCTTCATTATAATCTTCTTGTATCTCTGCAAGGTTATTTATTAAACCTGTGTTATCTTCTGTCATATTCTTTGTTACTGTTAATGTAACTTCTCTACTTTCTCCTGGTGCTAATTTTTGATTTGATAAACTGTTGTTATATATTTTTGTACCTTCTTGATACCAATCTTTATTAAGTTCAGATGTAAATGTTAGGTCTTTTGGTAAGTAGTCAACTATGTTTTTAACATAGCCTTCTAGTTCTCCTGCATTTGTTACTTTTATTTTATATTCTATTATTGCTCTTGCTCCAGCTACTTCTTTAGCTTTTAATTCTACTTTTGCTAATGTTTCTTCATTATAGTTAAATGTTTGTGTTCCACTTGAAGTTTGAGCTACTACTTTACTTACATATTTATCTAATCTTAAATCAAATTTTTCTGATTTTGCTAATCCTATGTTTATATTTGCTATACTATTTTCTGTTATTGCAATAGCATCTGTTACACCATATGTTGCTTCTTCTCCATTTAATGCTAGTTTTCTTGATATTGCATTTGAATTTCTAGTTGCATCAACTCCTGCTCTTTGATATTCAGTTAATCTATAAATTGATGCATCATATTTAAATACTACTAAATATTCTCCATTTGGAATTCCACTTAATGTGTAGCTTCCGTCAGTTCCTGTTGTTGCAGTTATTGTTTCTCCTCTAGGATTTTTAGCTAATTCATTTGTTGCTGTATTTAGTAATTGTACACTAATTCCACTTAATGCTGACTCTGAATCATCTCTAGCTCCATCAACATTTTGATCTTCCCAAGCAACACCACTTATTTTATATGTATGTGTTACATTTCCATTTTCGTCTACAAATTCTTCACCTTCTGCATTAGACATTACAGTATGTGATACTTCATTTGATGTTTTTGTTACATCTGCTCCTGCATATAATACAGCCTTATTTGATATTTGTTCATCTGCTTTAGAATCTTCTTTATAATTAACAACTGTTGATACTTTTATTGCTTTTTCTTCACCTGCTCCTATTGTTACAGGTATATTTAAATCGTTTCCTGATGTTTCGATTTTTTCATTTCCTGCCATAACTTCTTTTACTGATAATCTTGATGCTATTTGATCTTTTAAAACTACTTCTGAATTGTTACCACTTAAGCTTTTTACGTTTATTGTATATTCAATTACATCTCCTGCTTTTACATATTCATTTTCTTTATTTGCTGATAATTTAACTTCATAATCTCTATCATTTTTAATTACATCTTCTATTAGATTTGAATCATATGTTTTATTATCTAAATCTGCTGATGCTGATATTGTAAATTCTGTATCTTCTTCTACTTCTTTTGGTATAACTGTTAATGAAACCACTACATAACTATTAGCTGGAATTGAATCTATTGTTATATTTTTGTCTTTTGGTAATTCACCAGTTTCAGTATCTTCTCCTGTATAATTTAAATCTAATAAATGTGAAAATTGTTCTTGGCTTAATAAGTTTTGAGATTCTATATTAAATTCTTCTGGCAAGTTCCATGATAATTTTATATTTTTCTTTTCTGAATCTGTTAAGTTAGTTATTTTTGCTCTATATAATGATACTTCGTTTTCTGTTACTGCTTGAACATATGCACCAACTTTTACATTTTCTATAAATACACTTATATCTCCACCAGCTACTTTATTTGATATTATGTTTGTTTGTTTTTCAACGTCTTGATAAGAAATTGCTGATCTTGCAGATATTTCACTATTTTCTTTAACTTCTTTACCTACTTGTGCTTCATATTCTACTGTTCTTGTTTCTCCTGGTTGTAAATCATTTACAGTTTGTTCTTTCTTGTCATCTAAAACTGTTACACCATCTGGTACTTCTGCTACTACTTTTACTTCTTGTGCTACTTCTGTACCTGTATTTTTAACTTCTGTTTTATATGTAATTATTTCACCTTGTTTTACTTCTTGACTTTCTTTTAAGTTCTTTGTTCCTAATTTTGCTGATAATTTAGTTTCTACTACTGGTCCTGTTCCTGTTGTTAATTCTATTGTTGTTGCTTTTACTTGTTGTGCTATTCCTGTGTTGCTTTCTACATATGATACTTCATAACCTTCTTCTGCTTTTTGGTTATATTCTAAGTTTTCTGGTATTTCCATATCATAGCTTAGTTTTGCTCCTTCTACTACTTGCATTTCTGTTATTGTTACTAAATATTTTTTAGTTTCTGATGTAGCAGAATCTTTCCAACCATTTTCATTATTTGTTAAATCTGCTGTTGCTTTTTCATTTTCTGTATAATAAACTTTTACTTTGTTTGTATCTATTCCTTCAACTGATATTGCTGATTTTAATGCTACATGTAAATTGTTTTCTTCTCCATCTGTAGCAAATCTTCCTAATATTGAAACTTCTTTTACTGGTGTTTCATTGTTGTTTATTATTTCTTTTTCTACTTTTACTGTTTTTGCTGCTGATTTTCTTTCAACTAATTTTGATGTTTTATCTTGTTCTCCTATTGTTTGAACATCTAAAGCTACCATATTATTTGTTGTTATTAAACCTTTAGGTGATACTACTTCCATATTTACTACTTCTGTTCCTACTGTAGCATTTTCTTTGTATTGATTAGCATTTTCGTTTGTATATGTCATTTTTATTGTATCTTGTTTACTTGTAGCTTTTTCATTTAATTCTAAATCTGCATTTATTCTTATTTCTGTTCCTTCAATTCCTGGCTCTTTATATGCTGTTTGAGCTCCTTTTAATTCTACTCTTATAACTTGTCTTCCATTTACTATACCTTGAGATGGTATTACTTCTGCAAATTCATCTCCATAGATTTTATTTATACTGTTTAATTTTACAGAACTTACATCTGCTGGTAATTCTATTTCTAATGTTGGATTTCTGTATAAGTCATAATTTTTTGCGTTTGATAATAGAACTGCTTTTATTTCAACATTTTTGTTTTCTGTTATTGTTGATAAACTTTCTCTATTTACTTCTAATCTTGCTTCTGTTGTTGTTTCATTTAATTTTGTTGTGACTTCTTTAGCTGGAATTGTTCCTTTTTCTGTACTTCTTGTATCAAATGTTCCATCTAAAACTGCTTTTATTTCTGATGTTGCTTTTAATGTTGCTATGTTTCCAGCTTTTATTGATTTTAAGTGTTGAAGTGTAATATTTCCTTTGTTTTCTGCTCTTGTTGTTCTTATTGTTATATTGTCAACACCTTCTGGATAGTCAACTATTATATTTCCATTCTCATCTTCAGGAGTTGAATTAGTTATTGGTGCTATTATTGCTGATCCTGTTGGTGTTTTTGTACTTATTTCTAATTTACCGTCATTTCCAAGTATTGAGAATAATTCTTTTTTATTAACTACTGTTCTATTATAGTTAGTTGGTATTGATGTTGCATTTTCATTTACATATATTGTTTCTGCAACTTTATCTAAGTTAACTTGTATTTCAGTTTTTGATGTATATTGTTCATCAAGTCCTGCATATAAGTTTCCTTTATATATATCTTGTTCAGTTTCACCTTTTACTGTAATTATTCCAACTTTTACTTCGTCTTTATTTACATTTGCTGTACTTGTATTTGTTGTTATTGTTTTTCCATCTTGTAATGTTATTGTTGTGTTTCCTGTTATAGGTACATTGTCTATAACTACATCTTTGTCATATATATATGTAAGGATTATTTCTTCATCTCCAGATTTAACCCAATTTATTTTATTTTCTTTATTTGGCTCATTTTCCATATTTACAGTTACTGTACCATTTTCATGTTGAGCATTCCATTTAGTTGTTTCACTTAAATTTGCTTTTTCTTCTATTTGTGGCTCTTTATCTCCTATTTTTGGTACACTAATTTGAGATGTAATATTTTTTATTGGAAAACTATTATCTTTTACTCCTGCTTTTAAAGATACTTGTAGGATTCTTTTTTGTTCTCCATTATACATCCCTAATTCATTTGTTAGTACTTCTAGTTGATTGTTTATTTCAGCTTCTGTTACAGTACTTACATATGATATTTGTACAGTAGTTTTTCCTTCTACTTTATTGTCTTTTTCACTACTGTCTTTATAAATACCAGTTAATTCTAATTCACTTTTCATATTTAGTAGATTTAAGTCTAGACTTTCAGCTACTTTTGGTTTTACTATTACTTCTATTTCTGGACTTGAACCTGCATTTATTTGATTTAAAGTTACTGTATCACTTGTTACTTTATTAACGCTTTCGCTTTGTGATGTAACAAATTCGAAGTTACTGTTATTTAACTTTATCGCTCCGTTAAAATAACCTTCTCTACTAACTTCTACATTTAGATATAACTTCATTTCTTGCAAGTTTATATCTAAATCTGCGTTAGGTACTTTTTCTCCTTCTGCATTTTTTAAATAGGCTGAAAACCCTACGTTCTTTTGGTTTGTTTTAGCTATTTCAACACTATTTTCTAGAGCATAACTTACTAGATCTGCTCCAACTGCTATAAAGTTAATTGCTGTTAGTGTTATTAATAACATACAAACAATACATACCTTTAAAATTTTCTTTCTCATATTTCTTTCCCCACTTTCATTTATGGATGATTTTTCTCTGTTTATATATTATAATAGTTTTTTTCATATTTACAATATATAAAAAACTCCCTTTCTTTCTGCCTTTCCTTTTATTGTTACGGAAGTGTTTTTTCTTATGTTTATTACAATTTCATTACATTTGTATTACATTTGTATTACAATATATTTCATTTTTTACACAATTTATCACTATACTATTATATTATAACGCGTTTTCAAAGTTTTTTCAAGGGTTTCATGAGTTTTTTTTAACTTTTTATGTATAATTTATACATATATATATGCAACTTTCTTTTTTTTACTCATATAATAATAATAATTGTTTTTCTTAATATATTTTATTAGGAGTGATTTTCATGGATAATATGAATTTAAACAGTGATATGTTGAATAATTTAAAAAATATTATGGGGGAAAAGAAAGTAAATGAAGCACTTTCACAAATTTCTCCTGAAATGATAGAAAATTTTTCTAATATGGTGTCAAATAATAATACCACTAATACTAATAATTCTACTGCCTCTAGTGAAATTGATATAGAAACTATTATGAAAATTAAGTCTATTATTGATAAAATGAATAGTAGTAATAATGATCCTAGAGGTAATCTTTTACAATCTTTAAAACCTTATATGAGGCAGAGTCGTCAAGAAAATATTGATAAATATGCAAATTTGCTAAAACTAGCCGATTTAGCAAGTCTACTTAATTCTGAAACTAATGAAAAAAAGGAGAATTATCCGAATGAATAATGCTCCTTTTCTTAATTTTGAATTAGATGATTTACTTTTGCTTAGCATCCTTTACCTTCTATATATTGAAGGCAATGATGATAAACTGTTATATATTAGCTTATTTCTTTTATTATTAAGCTAATTTTTATTCTATGATTATTTTATCATTTTGAATATAGCAATAAGATTGTTTGTGCAATGTATCTTCATCTCTGTCAATTTCTTTTACTATATTTGCTATTCTCATTTGCACAGTATCTATTAAACCTGCTGCTATTATTGCTTCTTTGTTTCCTTTTGCTCCTGCATGGGCAAGCCCTCTTAAGCTTCCTAATATTACTATATTATCTGTAGCCATTACTTCTGCACCTGAATTAACATCTCCTAATATTACTAGACTTCCTTCTACTTCCATTCTTTGTCCAGATCTTAATGAGCCTCTATGAAATTTAGTTTCTGATATTTCAATATTTTTGTTAAAAGTTCTTTTTATACTGTGTAGCCCTAAGGTTTTAGGAATATCAAATTCTATAGGTACATCTATTTTTTCTTTTATTATTTCTTTAATTTCATCCATTTGTTTGTTTTTTAATATTTTACCTGTTACAAGTATTGGCGTTTTTTCCTCATTATAGAATTTTTTTAATTCTGGTAGTTTCTTTTTTATATCTTTTACTATTTCCTCATATTCACTTTCGTCTGTCATTTTTATAACTATATTATCTTTTTTTAGGTTAATACTTATATTGTTATTACTCATTTTTTCACATCCTATCTTTATAACTGAAATGAAGTTGTCTCTCCATTTTATTTTTATAATATTACTTGTGTATATGGCATTACATTTATACTTTCTTCTACTGTTTGTGTGTTCATTCCAAAATATTCTGCCATTATTTCTCTTACTGCTTCTGCTGTATAGTTTCCGTGTCCTCCGTTTTCTACCATTACCACAACTGCTATTTCTGGATCTTCAAATGGTGCAAATCCAACAAACCATGCATTTACGTCATTTCCTGTTGCCTCTGCTGATCCTGTTTTACCACCTACTGTTATTCCAAAGTCTTTAAATACATTACTTGCTGTTCCTCCTGAATCTGATGTAACTGATCTCATTCCTTCAAGTACTGCGTTTACATGTTCTGGATTTATTTGTATATCTTGTGGTGTAGTTTCTACTACTCCAAGTTTTTTATTTACAAAATTTTCTATTTCTTCTCTTGGAACTTCTGTTCCATTTGCATTTTGTATTGTTTTTATTATTGTAGCATCTACATGTTGTCCTCTATTTGCAAGAATACTTATATATTTAGCCATTTGAACTGGTGTAAATTCATTATATCCTTGCCCTATTACTGCATTTAAAGTATCCCCTGGATTCCATGTTGTTCCTAAGCTTTGAGCTACTTCTTTACTTGCTAATACTCCATTTCTTTCTTCTGGTAATTCTACTCCTGTTTTTCCTCCTAGTCCAAAATATCTTGCATATTTTACTAAATTGTCTATTCCCATTCTATCACCTGTTTCATAGAAGAAGTAGTTACATGATTTTTCTATTGCACCTACTACATTCAATGAGCCATGTCCTACGTGATAATCTGTAAAATACCAACAATTCATTTTTATTCCATACTTACTATATACACCTGTATCGTTAATTCTTGATGATGTTGTTATTACTCCACTTTCAAGTCCTGCTATTGCTGAAATCATTTTAAATGTTGACCCTGGTGAATATGAAACTTGAGTTGCTTTACTTACTAATGGATGTAATGAATCATTACTATATTTATTCCAATTCTCAGTACTTATACCATTTACAAATAGTGATGGATCATAGTCTGGATAGCTTGCCATTGCTAAAATTTCTCCTGTTTTTACATCCATTACCACACAAGCTCCACCTTTTGCATTATATACTTTTCCAAATCCTCCTGAGCGAATTTTTTGTATATTTCCTGCTAACGCTCTTTCTGTTATTGCTTGTAAATTAGAATCTATTGTTAATACTATGTTAGAGCCTGCTACTGCTTCTTCTGTTACATATTCTGCTGTTGTAGTTCCATCTACAGCCATGTCAATTTGTTTTTTCCCATCTTTTCCTTTAAGATATTCTTCAAAAACTGCTTCTACTCCTGTTCTACCTATAAGATCATTACTTGAATATGTTCCTTTTCTTTGTTCATATTCTTGTTCATTTATTCTTCCAGCATATCCTAAAATATGTGATGCTAAGCTTCCTGATGCATAAGTTCTTACTGGCTTTACTTGTATATTTATTCCTGGAAATTTTTCACTACTTTCATAAAATTCGGATACTGCTTCTCTAGGTATATTATTTGCTAGTTTTATTGATTTTGTACTACTATATCCTTTTTGATCTATTTCATATCTTATTGACATTATTTTTCTTGCATCATTTATATTGTCTTGTGATATTTCATATTTATTTTTATATTTATAAAATACCTGCTCTGCTGTTGCGTCTTCTGTTATTTTATTTTTTGCCTTCCATTGCGCTAATTCTTCACCTTCTATGGTAAACTGCATTGTATTTATATCTACTGGGAATGAGTTTGGATATTCTATTCCATATTTTTCTAATACACCTATAATATTAAATATAGAATTATTTAATGTTTCTGTATCACTTTTTGTTTTGTATAATTCTAATTCAAAAATCATATCTGATGATACTAAAGAATTTCCTGTTTTATCTAAGATTTCTCCTCTTGCTGCTAATAAAGTACTTTCTCTTGACAGCCTAGTATTTGATTGTTCTCTGTATTCTGCTCCATTTACAATTTGTAAATTAAATAATTGTACTAATAATATAATTCCTATAATATATACAATTACTGTCATTACATTAAATCTTAGGTTTATGCTATTTTTATTAATAATTTTTTTAATTTTTTTATTACCATATAGCCTTGCCATTTATTATTTCCCTTCTTAAAAATATCTTGTAAGTATTCTATTTCCTTTGTATTCATTTTCGATATAATACCCAGCTCGTTGTATTAGTGGATATAATATTATCGATAAAATTATATTGTACAATGTTTCTATTGCTAGTATTTTTACAAATGCTAAAATATTTATATTTGAATCTAAAAATACATAATTTAATAAATATATAAATGTTTCAGCTAATATTGTTGATGCTGTTACTATAAATATTATTGTTATTCTATTGTCTTTTGAAAAGTTTTTATCAAATATTGTTGCAAGTAATCCTACTAATCCAAAAGCTACTGCTGTAACTCCTACTGTTTGGCTTGTTAAAAGGTCTAAGGCTAAACCTATTGAAATTCCGTATATTATTCCTAAATTCTTACTTGTAAATAGTCCTATAAATAAAACTAGAATTATAAATAAGTTTGGCATAACTCCTGCTATTGTAAACCAATTGAAAAAGTTTAATTGTAATAAATATATAATAAATATTGTTAATATTAATACAATATTGATTATTGTTCTTTTCAATTAGTTCACCTCATTTCTTTAATTGTTTTTTATTACTAAAACACTTGTTAATTTTTCAAAGTTTACTGCAGTTTCTACCACAGCATATCTATCTATCATATTTTGTGTTGATACTACTTTTTGTACTGTGCCTATATGTATTCCCTTAGGGTATAAACCTCCTATTCCAGATGTTTCTATACTATCTCCTTGTATTACATTTGCATCTGTTGGTATATACATAGCTCTTAAAGTTTTATCTGAATCTAATTCACCTTTGCATACTATGCTGTCTTTTGTTGTACTCATTATTGCACTTACTGAACTTGATGTATCTATTATTGTTTGTACTTTTGCTGTTGTTTCTGTAACTGATACAACATGTCCAACTAATCCCTTGTCGCCAATTACTGTCATTCCTTTTTCTACTCCATCATTTGAGCCTATGTTTATAACTATTGTTCTAGAGTAATTGCTAATGTCTCTGTTTATAACATATCCTGATATTGTTTTATATTCTCCATATTTTTCTGTTAAATTTAGATATTCTTTTAATTGTTCGTTTTCAGTTTTTATATTTTCTAATTCTCTTAAAGAAGTTTCTAATTCACTATTCTTTTTTAGTAACTCTTCATTTTGTTCTTTTAGATCTTTTACATTTGTAAAGAAGTTTTCATTTCCACTTACTTTATTTTTTATAAATGTTAGACCATTTTGTATTGGTGATACGACTTTATTGGCTATATTTTCAAAAAAAGATACTCCACTATCATTATTTGAAAATATTACAATAATAATCAATACTATTATAGTTACTAATACTCCTAAAAAACCTGACTTTTTATTTTTATACATTGGCAACTCCATTCTTTATAAAGTTTTTCTTTGTGTAATTGCAATAATTTGCATATATGACAAAGTTCTTTTGTTTATTTTCTTTTTCTTATATTAGTTAATATTGGTTTTAATTTTTCTAAGTTATCTAGTGTTTTTCCTGTTCCTTTTACTACACAATCTAGTGGATCTTCTGCAATATATACTGGCATTTCTGTTTCTGTACTTATTTTTTTATCTAAGTTTTTTATTAATGCTCCACCTCCAGCTAACACTATTCCTTTTTCCATTATGTCTGATGCTAATTCTGGTGGTGTTTTTTCTAATGTTTGTTTTATTACTTCTATTATTCTTTCTATAGATTCAGACATTGCCTCTTGCATATCGCTTGATGATATTTCTATTGTTTTTGGTAGTCCATCTGATAAGTCTCTTCCTCTAATTTCCATTGTTGTTTCTGTCATTAAAGGCATTGCACATCCGATTTCCATTTTTAATTGTTCTGCTGTTGTTTCACCTATTGAAATGTTTTTTTCTCTTTTTAGATAATTTACTATATCTCTATCTAATTCATCTCCTGCAACTCTTAATGAATTACTTACTACTATTCCTCCTAGTGATATTACTGCAACTTCTGTTGTTCCTCCTCCAATATCTACTATTATGCTTCCACTTGGCTCTCCTACATCTAGCATTGCACCTATTGCAGCTGCCATTGGCTCTTCCATTAAATAGACTTCTCTAGCTCCTGCTTGTATTATTGATTCTTCAACAGCTCTTTCTTCTACTTCTGTTATTCCTGATGGCACTCCTACTACTATTCTTGGTTTTCCTATACTATATCTTTTTCTTACTTTTTGGATTATATTTCTTAACATTAATTGTGTTGCTGTAAAATCTGCTATTACTCCATCTTTCATTGGTCGTACTGCTGTAATTTGTTCTGGTGTTCTTCCGAAGCATTTCTTTTGCTTCTATTCCTGTTGCTACTATATTTTCACTTCTTCTATCTATTGCTACTACTGCTGGCTCTTTTAATACTATTCCTTCTCCTTTTACTGTTACTAATATGTTAGCTGTTCCTAAATCTATACCTATGTCTTTTGAAGTGAATGAAAACAATTTCATAATCCAATTTCACGTCCTTTCTAAATTTGTTTTAATAATTCTGAAAAAATGCTTGTATACTGCATATTTCCTATAATCATATGATCTACTAACTCTATTTCAAATATTTCTGATGCTTTATAAAGTTTTTTTGTGAATTCTATATCTGCTTTACTTGGACTAGCATCACCACTTGGATGATTATGTACTAGAATTATTTTAGGTGCTTGCATTTTTATTGGCTCACTTAATATGTCTTTAATGTTTAGATTGACAAAATTAGTTCCTCCTAATGCAATGTCTTTAATTTTTATAATTTCATTTCTAGAATTCAGTATTATTATTTTTGCTATTTCTCTTTTTTTATGTTGCATTTGAGTTAATAATATTTTCGCTAAATCATATGGCTCTTTTATTTTTATCTTTCTGTAATCAGCTGGTTTTGTCATTCTTGTACTTATTTCACAAACTGCTTTTAGTTGTATTGCTTTTACTCTTCCTATTCCTTTTATTTTCTTTAGTTCTTCTATTGTTAGTTCTTTTAAGAATTCTAAACCTTGCTTTTGTTCTTTTTTATTTATATTCAGTATCCTTTGTGCTAATTGGATTGATGTTTCCTTTTTTGTTCCTGTTTTTATTATTATTGCTAATAATTCTGCTTCTGACAGATTTTCTGCTCCATATAATTCTAATTTTTCATATGGTCTTTCTGCACTTGGTAATTCTTTTATTTTTATAAAGATTCTTCCTTTCTTGTAAAATTACCCCAATTAAATAAATTTTCTATATATTATTATTGCAATTGTTATTCCTATAATACTTGCTATATTGATATTAAAAACTATTGCAAATGATATTTGTAATACACTTAAATCTAGAACTACTGGATTTCCGTGTTTGACCTATTCCAAATTGTTGCCCATAAGACATCCAACTTAACCAGTCTACATTAGCTGCAAATTGTCCTAATAAACCTCCTACTACTAATCCTGATAATATAAATATTATCAATATCCATATATTCTTCTCTTTTACTGCCATTTTTGTCCTCCTATTAAATCTATCTTTTCTTACGGAAATTTATTTTTTGCCCAATGGTATTATATATTGATTTATCATTTTTTTCAAGTAATTCTATTTATTTTTTATTTTTATTATGTTATATTTATAAAAATAATTACCATATTTTTTATATTTAAATATAATATAATTAGTAGTATAATATATTTAGAATAGTTTAGGAGGATTTTAATGAAGATTGAAAAGCTAACAGAGAATAAAATTCGAGTTTTATTAAAAAATGAAGATATTAAGGAAAAAAACATAGATTTACATACAATTATGACTAAAGCTATTGAGTCTCAAGGCTTGTTTTTAGAGATGCTAAATCAAGCTGAGAAACAAGTTGGTTTTAATACAGATGGTTATAAGCTTTTAATTGAAGCTTATTCATCTCCAGATAATGATTTTGTTTTTACTATTACTAAATATTTAGAATCTGATGAAAAAGACTCTTTAGTAAAGAAAAAAGCAGTTCCAAAAATGGTAAAGCCAAAATTTGAAATTGGAATTCCTTCTTTTTGTTTTTCTAATTTCGAAGACTTTTGTGGATTATGTGCATATATAAATTCTAGTAAGTTTTCCACAAGAGGATTAGCTCGTTCTATTTCTTTACATGAATATGAAAATGCATATTATTTAGTAATTAAAAATCTAAACTTTTCAAAAAGTGATTATAAATCTTTATTTTCAATTTTTTCTGAATTTGGAAAGTTTATTAGTATTTCATCAGCATTTGAATCTAAGCTTTTAGAATATGGAAAAGTTATTATTAAACACAATGCCTTAAATACTGGAATTAGATATTTTGCAAAATGATTTTTACATATATTAAAAGAGAAGTTTATAAAAACTTCTCTTTTTTATTTTATTTAATATACATAGTTTTGTGGGTTATATGGTACTCCATTTACTCTTACTTCTAAGTGTAAATGTGGCCCTGTTGAGTTTCCTGTTGATCCAACTGCTGCTACTGTTTGACCTTGAGTTATACTTTGTCCTACTGAAACATATAATTTACTACAATGACAATAATATGTTTGAACACCATTTCCATGATTTATTGCTAACATATTTCCAAAAGACCCTTTTCTTCCTGCAAAACTAACTGTTCCTGAAGCAGCTGCTGCTATTGGTGTTCCTGTTGGTGCTGATATATCTAACCCAGTATGACTTGAACTTCTTATTCTACTTGATACTCCAAATCTTGAAGTTATTGTTCCTGATATAGGTCTTATTAGTGATATTCCTATATCAACTTTTCCTCCTGCTATTTTTGTTGATGTATTAACTGTACCTCCTGTTTTTATTGATGCAACTTCTACTGCTTTAGGTTTTTCAACATATAGCCCAGCTACTGCTGTTTCTGTATTTGAAAAATCTTTTTTCTCTGTTTCATATTTTTCTACTATTGTAAGATTATTTATATTTGTACTTTCTTTTTCTTTTAATTGATTTACTACTGCTTCTGCTTCTTCAAAAGTTGAGACATAAGCTTTTTCTTCACTATTGTCAGCAATTGCATAATAGCGATAATATGATACCCCGTTATTTTTTATGTTTTCAAATATGTCGTCATCATTTGTTACAATATTCTTTTTTAGTAGACATAATTTGTATTCCGGTAAATTTTCTACTTGGACAAATGCAACATTTTCTCCTTCGCCTTTTTCGATGTAATCATTTATTTTTTGTTGTAATTTGCTTTTATTTTCAGTATAACCTACATGTTGTCCATTTATTGTTACACTATATGTAGGCTTATAAAAAAAGATTACTGCCCCTACTATTAATAGAATGGAAATTGCTGTTAAAATTATAAATTTCATTGTATTTTTTACATGTACAGTTATTTTTTTTAACATTATCTTCTCCTTTGCGACTTTCTTTTGCTTATGTTTCTTTTTTGTTACAATGTAATAATATTGTAATATTTATTTTTTTGCAAGGCTATTTAATTCTTAAATCTTTCGTTTTGTTTTGTTTTTCTTTTGTTTTCTCTCGTTTTCTTAAAATTACTCCAATTTACTCTTTTTTTCGTTCTTTGCTTAGGGTCATAGTATTTCTAACTTTGCATATTTTGCCATTAATCTTTTATGTCCTGCTTTTTCAAAATCTATATCAACTTTTAAATCTTCACCTTCTGGCTCTATTTTACTTATAATTCCTTCTCCAAATTTTTTGTGGTAAACTTTTATTCCTTCTTTATATTGTGACAAATCTACTTTTTCTTCTTTTTGTTTTAATGAGTTTAAAAAACTTTCTGCTGTTCTAAAAGAAAAATTTGATGCTGCTACTTTTGGCTTATTTTGTTCTATTTTATAAGTTTTTACTGGTGCTTCTTTTCTACTTCCATAACTCCATTCATATTTACTATCTTCAAATGACATTTCTTGTTTATTTTCTAAAGCTTCTTCGTATCCATCTAATAATTCAGGTGGAATTTCTTTTACAAATCTTGAAACAGGATTATATGATGTTGAGCCAAATATTGTTCTTTGTTTTGCAAATGTTATAAATAAATTTTCTTTTGCTCTTGTTATTCCCACATAACAAAGTCTTCTTTCTTCTTCCATTCCTACAACTTCTTCTATTGTTTTATGCCCTGGGAATATTCCTTCTTCCATTCCTACTAAAAATACTACTGGAAATTCTAGGCCTTTTGCACTATGTAAAGTCATTAATGTTACTGATTCTTCTTCCTCTTCTAATCCATCTATATCAGAAGATAATGTTATTCCTTCTAGAAATTCACTTAATCCATTATCTGCTGATTCTTCTTCAAATTCTATTGCTACTGTTAAAAATTCATTTAAATTTTCTATTCTATTTTCTGCTTCTATTGTGTTTTCTTGTTCTAATGCTGACATATATCCTGTCTTTTTCAATGTTTTTGTTATCAACTGTGAAATTGATAATTTTTCTTTTTCTGTTCTTAATTCTTCTATTTGATTTATGAAGTCCCTTGATTTCATAAATACTCTATTTAGACTAAATTCATCTGCTTTTTTTAATATTTCATACATTGAAGTTTGATTTTCATTTGCAATTTGCTCTACTTTTTCTAAACTAGTTTTTCCTATTCCTCTTTTAGGCTCATTCACTATCCTTTTAAAGCTTAAATTATCAGAGGTATTTTGAATAAGTCTTAAATATGCAATTATGTCTTTTATTTCTTTTCTTTCATAGAATTTTAATCCTCCAACGATTTTATATGGGATATTTTCTCTTCTTAAAATATCTTCTATCGCTCTTGATTGTGTATTCATTCTATATAGTATTGCAAAATCTGAGTATTTGTAATATTCTTCTCTTCTTAAATGTTCTATTTGACTAACTATGTATGAGCCTTCATCATATTCATTATCTGCTAAATATACTTTTGCTAAGTTTCCTTGATCATTTTGCGTCCATAATTCCTTTTTGTATTTTACTTCATTATTACTTATTACTGAATTTGCTACTTTTAATATATTTCCCGTGCATCTATAATTTTGTTCTAGTTTTATTACTTTTGTATCTTTAAAATCTTTTTCAAAATTCAATATATTTGATATGTCTGCTCCACGGAAACTGTATATTCCTTGGTCATTGTCTCCTACAACTGTGATGTTTTTATGTTTTTGTGCTAACATTTTTATTAAAGTAAATTGTGCTTTGTTTGTGTCTTGATATTCATCAACTAAAACATATTTAAATTTATTTGAATAATATTCTATTATATCTTGATTTTCTTTAAATATTTTTATTGTATAATTTATAATATCATCAAAATCTATTGCATTATTTTCTTTTAATCTTGTTTGATATAATTCATATATTGTAGCTATTTTTTCTTTTCTATAATCATTTTGTATTCGTTTTGCATAATCTATTGGCTCTAGCATTGCGTTTTTAGCATTACTTATTTCTGATAATACACTTCTATCTGTAAACATTTTGTCATCTATTTGTAAATCTTTTAAACAGTTTTTTATTAATGTTCTTTGATCTGATGTGTCAAAAATTATAAATGATGAATCAAATCCTATTCTGTCTATAAATCTTCTTAAAATTTTAACACAGATTGAGTGGAATGTTCCTACCCACATGTCATTTACTCCATCACCTATTAACTGTTCTATTCTTTCTTTCATTTCTTTTGCTGCTTTATTTGTAAATGTTATTGCTAATATGTCCCATGGATGTAAATGTTTTTCTTCTAATAAATATGCTATTTTATGTGTTAATACTTTTGTTTTTCCACTTCCTGCACCTGCAATTACTAAACATGCTCCTTCTGTAGCTTTTACTGCTTCGTATTGTTTTTCATTTAGTCCTTTTAATATATCTTGCATTTTTTTCTCCTTTTTATTTTTTATTTAAACGACTTTTTTTAGTATATATTTTTTAATAAAAGAAGTCAAGAGTTTTGAAACGTTTGTTTTATAATATAAATAAAAAAGTAGGTTTCCCTACTTTCCATAATTTTATTATTGTAACTCTGTTTTTACAGTATTTATTTCTGTTGTTGTTGCTTTTTGTGCTGGTTGATAATAGCCTTTTGTTTGAGCTATTTTAAATAATTCATATTGAAAACTTTCTCCGTTGTTTCTCATTTGTTGTATTGTTTGTCTTAAGTTCATGTTTTCTGCTTCTATTATTACACCTTGGTATGTTTTTAAATCTCCTTTTGTTCCTTCTAAAATATCATTAACCATTGTTTTTTCGTCCATGCTTTTATCTCCTCTCTTAATTATTAAGCTCTTTTTAATTGTTTAAAAACGTCATTAATTTTTGTTTTGTGTTTAATGCATCTTGTGCTGATTTTGTAAATAATTGTTTTATTTGTGGGTCTACACAATTTTGAGCATAATTATTTAATTTTTGATATGAAGTTTCATGTGCTCCTATTAAATGTCTTAAATTTTGTAATTCTACTTGTGTTAAGTCTGCCACTTTAATCATTCCTTTCTTTTTATATTCTTTGATTATTATTTCCTTTTTTTGAAATTTTATACAAAAAAAGCAACATTGCTGTTGCTTTTTTATATACTTTTATTTTTAAAATAATGTTCTTATTTTCTTAATTAAATAGTGACTTCCTCCACTCATATTGTCTTGTACATTTTCTACCATACTTACTATTAACATATCTTTTCCTGATGTGTCTTTTATTGTAAAGCAATCAAACCATCCTAAAGTTCCACTTTCTGTATCATCTGCTGATTTTTTAAGTTCTGCTGTTCCTGTTTTTCCTGCTATTGTATGTCCAGCAATCTTCATATCACTTGCTGTTCCTTCTGGATTTTCTACTACTTGTACTAATGCATCTTTTACTGTATTTGCTGCTTCTGGTGTGAATACACTTTGTTTTAAGTATTCTGGTTTTGCCTCTTCTTTATATAATAAATATGGTTTTACCATGCTTCCTTCATTAGCAAAAGCTGAGTAAATTGATGCCATATGTATTGGATTTACTAATATATCTCCTTGACCATATCCTGAATCTGCTAGTTTCTTTTCATTTTCTATTGTATCTGTGTTAGAATATTGTGATTTATTTATAGATAATGGGAAATCTGGTATTTCTTCATTAAATCCGATGTTTTTTAAACCTTCTATAAATGTATCTGTTCCTATTTGCATTGCTGCTTGTCCAAAGAAAATATTGTCTGAATGTATTAGAGCATTTTGTATATTTTTTGGACTACTATATTCTGTTAATGTTGTAATATAATCTTTCCCCCATGATGCGTCTTTTTGCCATTTTAGTCCTGAGTAATTAAATGTTGTTTCTGGTGTAAGTTTTCCTGATGTTAATCCTATTGCTGCTGTTATTGGTTTAAAAGTAGACCCTGGACAATAACTTTGAGCAAATCTATTATATAAAGGTTTTGATTCATCTTGATTTAGCTTTTCCCATTTTTCATTTGTCATACCTAATATAAAGTCATTTGAATCATATGAAGGTGTACTTACTGCTGCTAACATTTCTCCTGTTAGTGGCTCTATTACTACGAAAAATCCTTTATCATTTTCCATTTGGTCATATAAATGTTTTTGTATACTTGCATCTATTGTTAATTTAATATTTTGTCCATCTTTTTGATCTTGTTTTGCTAATGTTTTTATTTTTTCATCATTTTCATTTACAATATATATTTCTTTTCCATCTATTCCTCGTAATGTTTCTTCATATGAAGCTTCAATTCCAGCTTTACCTATTGTGCTTTCTGAGCTATAACCTTTTCCTGCATTATTTTCTAATTCATTGTCTGTTATTGCTCCTATATAACCTATTAAGTGTGAAGCTTCTACACCTAGAGGATATACTCTAGCTTCTACATTGTCTATTTTTACTCCTGGTATTTCTAATGCTTTTTCTTTTATTTCTGTTTCATTCATAGATATCTTCTTTATTGGTACAAAAGTATCTTCTTTTACATACTCTGCTGAAAT
>CANQGV010000006.1 GCA_947623475.1 uncultured Clostridia bacterium
TCTGTTGCTTGTTTTACTGCATCTGCGATGGCTCTTCTTCCTCCTGCTACACCTATTCCCATGTATGCTCCACCTTTATATTGCATTACAGCTTTTACGTCTGCATAATCTATATTTATATCTCCTACTGTTGTTATTAAATCTGTTATACTTCTTATTCCTGTTTCTAAAACATTGTCTACCTTTTTGAAGGCATCACTTATTGATGTTTTATTTCCTACTATTTTTAGAAGGTTATCATTTGGTATTATTATTAGTGCATCAACAAGTTTTCTTAATTCTTCTATTCCTTGTTCTGCTCTTAATCTTCTTTTTTTACCTTCAAATGAGAACGGTTTTGTTACTATTCCTATTGTCAATATTTCTAGGTCTCTTGCTATTCTTGCTATTATTGGGATTGCACCTGTTCCTGTTCCTCCACCCATTCCTGCTGTTAGGAATAACATGTCTGCACTTTGTAGAGTTTGTTTTATTTCTTCTTTGTCCTCTATTGCTGCTCTTTCTCCTAGTTCAACTCTTGTTCCTGTTCCTAGACCTTTTGTTGTTTGCTTTCCTATTTGTATTACATTTCTTGTTTTTGATACATTTAGTGTTTGAACATCTGTATTTATTTGTGCATAAGATACATTTTTAACTTTCTGTTCTATCATTTTGTTTACTATATGATTTCCTGCATCCCCTATTCCTATTACTTTTATAATGGCTTGCTCTTCCATTTGACACCTCCCAAATTTTTTATTGTTCCCATTTTATGTTTATCTTGTTTTATTTTAGTATCTTTTTTCGCTTTTGTCAATAGTTTTAAAAAAACTCTCATAAAATATGAGAGTTTTTTTGAGCATTTTCTGGTTTTTCGTTTATTTTTTTCATTTCATATGTTATATATTCGTCCAATTTTTTGCTCTGTGTTAGTATTTCATCATAGTTGCAACCTTCTGTTATCATTTTCTCTAAACGCGCTGTATGCTTTAGTCTTAATAATGTCATATCTTTCATAAAACATCATCTCCTATGCATATATTTGAATGCATTTTATCACTTTTTGTCTAATTTTTTTGTCAAAACTTGTCGAAGGTTACATTTTTTTATTTTTTTCTTTTAAAACTTTTTTAAATAATTCTTTTATATCTTCATATGTCAATAATTCTAAGGCTTCTTTAGAGGTACACCATTTTAAATCTAATAATTCATCTTCTTGTTTTTTCTCTTCTCCTCCGATTTTTTTAGCTACAAAAAATACTACTTTTTTTGTATTTCCATTAGGTAGTGTATATTGTGTTTCGTATCTTTTTTGATCTTCTATTAATACATCTATGTTTGTTTCTTCTTTTACTTCTCTAAGAGCTGTTTCTTCTTCTGTTTCCCCTTCTTCTACATGTCCTTTAGGGAATCCCCAAAAACCTTGGTTTTGTTTTATTAATAATACTTTGTCATCATTCATTATGATACATCCACATGCTTTTTCTACCATTTTTACCCCCTCCATTATATGTGTTTTTTTATTTCATTGTATATTTCTTCATGTATGTCTTCTATTGTTCTTATTTTATTATCTTTTATACAATTTATTTCATACCAATTATATTCTTTTGCAACTAAACATGCAGCATTATATGAATCTTGTAAATGTGTTTTATCGCTTTCATGTATATCTTTTTGTTCATTATGTGTAAATTTATTTTCTCTATTTTGCATAAGTTGCATTGAGTATTCAACTGGCATATTTAAGAAAAATACTTCTGATGGTATTGGAAGCCCAAACAGATTAAATTCAAAATCCCATAACCATTTCATAAATTTGTCTCTTTCTTTTTTGTCTTGGATCTTTCCTGCTTGATGCACCATGTTAGCTGTAGTATATCTATCTGCTAAAATTATTCCACCATTATTATAATATTCTTCATATTCTTTTTTGTATGTTGCATATCTGTCTACTGCAAAAAAGGTTGATGCTATATATGCATTTATTTCTTTTGCATTTTTTCCAAATTCTCCTGATAAATACATTTTTACTAATGCAGAACTTGGGCTGTCATAGTTAGGAAAACTTACTGTTCTATAATCTATATTTTCAGAGCTTAATCTTTTTTGTAATTTTTCGAATTGTGTTTGTTTTCCACTTCCATCTGTTCCATCTATTACGAATAATTTTCCCATATTGCTTTCATTCCTTATTTAATATATTTAGGTTTTTTAGGTTTCCTATAACCTTTATTTTTATTTGAATTTATTATATAATTTTTTTCATTTTTTTACAATTGTTTGGAATATATTATTATAATTTTTCATATAATATATAAGAATAGTTGACAATACTATATTTTTGTAGTAAAATAGATAAGACATCGCGGGGTGGAGCAGTTGGCAGCTCGCAGGGCTCATAACCCTGAGGTCGATGGTTCGAGTCCATCTCCCGCAACCAAAATTAAAACCATACAAGTATTGAAATATCAATATTTTGTATGGTTTTTTATTTTAGTTTTATTTTTTTACTTTTTTTGAATTACTTTTTTCTTTTGATTTTTCTGAATCCTCTTTTTCCATCCACTCTTTTCCATCAACTACTCTTGCTACTAGCATTGATGATACAGTATCTCCTACTGCATTTAGCATTGTTGCTGGTGGGTCTATTATTGTTGCTATCATTGTTAGTATTGGCAATGCTGCAACTGGATACCCCATCATTGTTATTATTAACATTTCAGAGATTGTTCCTCCTCCGATTGGTACTGCTGTTACTAATAAGTTTGCTAATAATGCTATACCAAGAACACCTAAAACTTCACCTGGTGTTGCAAGTGATGTTCCAAATAAACATACTAAAAACATTATTTTGAACATTGATCCTATTATTGATCCATCTTTGTGAAAGCTTGTTCCTAAAGGGATAGTTGTTTCTGCAATATCTCCTGGTACTCCCATTTTTTTCGTGTTTTCTACATTTACTGGTATTGTTGCTGCACTAGAACATGTAGCTAATGCTGTAAATGTTGAAGGTAAACAATTTTTCCAATATGCAGTTATTCCCTTTTTTCCTCCTGCTATAAAAGCATATATTGTATACATTATAAAATAAAATGCTACTGCAACAAGAGTATAAATTATAAATGTTTTTAAGTACCCTACTGCTATAGAAGCTCCAAAGCTTCCTACTAATGAAGCAAAATAACATCCTAGCCCTATTGGTGCGTAATACATTATTATTTGTACAGTTTTATTTATAATTACATTTGCAGATTCTAAAAATTCGTATACGGGTTTTGCTTTTTCACCTGCCATGTTTATTGATATTCCAAATATTACTGCAAATATTAACAATGCTATTATATTATCTTTTGATAATAATTTCTGAAAGTCATTAACTGTAAGTAGTTCAACTGTTCTGTCTGCTATTGTTAAATCTTCCTCTTCTTCTCCTTCTTCCTCAGTTACTTCTTCTAAGGATGCTTTTATGGTTTCTCCATCTTTTGGCTCAACTAATTTTACCCAATATGTAGAAAGAAACCCTATTAACACTGCAATTATTGATGTTACAATAAATACACCTATAATTGTAGCCATGATTTTACCTAATCTTTTAGGCTGTTTCATTCTTGCTATTGATGTTGTAATTGTTAAAAATATTAGTGGAACAATTATGACTAATAATAAATTTAGGAATATATCTCCTAATGGACTCAGAATTGTTGCTTTTTCTTGAAATACAATCCCCACGATTGCACCAACAATTATCGCAACAAGAAGAATAATTGTTGATTTGTAATTTGATATAAAGTTTTTCATAATACTACCTTCTTTCAATAAATAAGGCAACTGAAAATATAATTATATTTTCAGGATTTTGTGTATTATATAACAAAACCTTGTTTTTTGCAAATTGATAGAATTTTTTACAATTAAAAAGTTGGAGAAATTTCTAGTTTACTCCAACTTTGATTTTATTCTTCAACATTGTTTTTGCTTTGTCTTTGTCTATCACTTTTTTCATCAAATTCATCATATATATTTCCAAGTACTTCTTCTATTGCATCTTCTAATGTTAGTAGTCCTATTACTTCATGTCCTTTTTTTACCACAGCTATTGCTTGTCTTGTTCTTTGCATCATTCTAAATACATCGTCTAACTTCTCTTCTGGTGTTACAAAAGTTGGACTATACATGATTTCTCTGATGTTTATTTCTGATTTTTTTGAATATTGCAATAATAGAGATTTTATATTTATTATTCCTACTACGTTATCTCTTTCATCTTTATATACAGGTATTCTTGTATATTTACTTTCTTTAACAACTTTTAGAATATCTTTTTTGCTTGAATCTATATCTACCATTACCATTTTACTTTTTCTTGTCATTGCCTTTTTTACTGGTGTATCATTAAATTCAAACACATTGAAAATTAGTTTCTTTTCTCCTGATTCTATTGCCCCTTCTTCTCTTCCTGTTATTATTATCTTTTTTATTTCTTCTTCTGTTATTTGTTCTGCCTCTTGTTCGTCTATTCCTAATAGTTTAGAAACAATATTTGTTGTTTTGGTTAATATCCATACAAATGGTCTAAATACTTTACTTAATACACTTATTAGCCCAACTGTTTTATATGCTATTTTGTCTGGATAAGCTAGTGCTAACCTTTTTGGAACTAGCTCTCCAAAAATTAATGTAAAGTATGATAATATAACTGTTACTATAACAACTACTATTGGTTTTATTATTCCTATTCCTATACTTGCTACAAGTGGTTCAAAAATATTTGATTGTACAATTATTTCTGCAAAAGATTCTGCAGCAAATGCACTTGCTAAAAATCCTGCAAGTGTTATACATATTTGAATTGTTGCTAAAAATCTACTTGGCTCACTTATTAAGTTTTCTATTTTTTTCGCTTTTTTTCTACCTTTTTTTACTTCTTCTTTTAATTTATATTTATTTACTGATAAAAAAGCTAATTCTGAAGCCGAAAAAACTCCATTAAAAAGAATTAATACAATTAATAAAATAATTCGTCCTAACATTTATCTCTCTCCTTTAATAATTGCATTATATCATAACTTTTTTTAATTGTATATTTTTTGTGAACTTTCTTATCAATTATACAGTTATAAAGTCTTTTATTGAATTATATTTGGCTTCTCCTATTCCTGATACATCTTTTATATTTTCTATTGTTTTAAATTTTCCTTTTTCTTCTCTATGGCTTATTATTTTTTCAGCTGTTGATGGTCCTATTCCTGGTAGAGTTTCTAGTTCTGATTGAGTTGCTTTATTTATATTTATCTTTTTACTTGTATTATTGTTTTCTTTTTCTGATGTAGCTGTATCTGTTTGATTTTCTTCCATAACTTCTCCTTTCTTTGGAATATATACTTTCATTCCATCTTCTAATTGACATGCTAGATTAACTTGTGTCATGTCTGCTTCTTCTAATGTACCTCCTGCTTTTTCTATCGCTTCATTTAGTCTTGCTCCTTCTTTTAAAAAAATTATTCCTTCTGTTTTTACAGCACCTGCTATATGGATAACTATTTCTTTTTCTTCTTCAGCTTCTTCTTTTAATTCTTCATTTTCATTTTCTTCATATGTTGATATTTCTTCTTTTTCAAAATTTGTTTTTCTAGAATATACATAATTTATTAATATTGTTGCTATTATTGCTAATATTATTCCTATTATTATTTTTTGTTTTTTGCTAAAATTATACAAATTTCTACCTCCTTTTTCTTGAATTTTCCATAAAAATAGTATATATTATTTGTGTTATAAATATTAGGAGAGATTTTAATGAGTTTAAAACGAAAATTTTTTATAATTTTTATCTTTAATTTAATATTTTTTTGTTTTACTAACTTTGTATTTGCTGATGATCAAAAACCGGAGATTTCTTCTCCTACAGCAATCTTAGTTGATAATTATACAAATTCTATTCTTTATGAAAAAAATATAGATCAAAAAATGTACCCTGCTAGTACTACAAAAATTTTGACAGCAATTATTGCTATTGAGAATTGTGATTTAAATGAAACTGCTACTGCAAGTTATGATGCTATAATGTCTTTACCAAGTGGTTATGCTATTGGAGATATAAAAGTTGGAGAGACTTTAACTGTTGAGCAATTACTTCAAGTGTTACTAGTTCATTCTGCTAATGATGCAGCAAATGTTTTAGGGGAGCATATTGGTGGATCTATTGAAAGTTTTGCTAGTATGATGAATACTAAAGCACTTGAAATAGGTTGTAAAAATACACACTTTGTAAACCCTAGTGGTAAGCATGATGAAAATCATTATTCAACAGCTAGGGATATGGCTTTAATTATGAGATATTGTATGCAAAACCCTGTTTTTAGAGAACTTTCAAGTTTGCGTTCATGTTCATTACCAGCTACTTCTTTTGCACCACAAAGAGATTTTTCAACAACTGTTGAAATCTTAGTTCCTAGCACTTCTTTAAATAAAAATATTTATTATTACCCTTATGCTATAGCTGGTAAAACAGGATTTACTACAGAAGCTCAAAATTGTTTAGTTTCTGTAAGTAAAAAAGATAATATGGAACTTACTTGTGTGATTTTAGGTGCTGGTAAAACACCTGATGGACTTAGTCTTAAATTTTTGGAAACCATAAATCTTTGTAATTATGGATTTAATAATTTTAAAATAGACAAACTTTGTAATAGTGATGATGTTATTGATTTTGTTGAAATTGCCAATGCAACAACTGAGACAAAAAGACTTCCGTTGAAAATTAAAGATTCTCTTTCTGCATTAACTACACAATCAGAAAGTTTATCTTCTATAAAACCTTCTATTACTTTAGATAATAATTTAAAAGCACCTATTACTGAAAATCAAGTTTTAGGTAAAGCAACTTATACTGTAAATGGTTTGACTTATTCTTCTGACATTATTGCAGCAAACAGTGTAGAAAAATCTGTTGTCTTTGATATAATTATTAAAGTTTGTATTTCTTTAGCAATTATCTTTATAGTTTTTATTATTTTCTTATTAACAAAGACTGTCAAAAAAAAGCATAAAAGTAAATGAGAAACTTGTTATAATAGACAATAAAAAAGAGGCTTAAGTTAAACTTATGCCCCTTTTTATTTTTATATTTTTTAATAGTCTGTTCCTATTATTATTTTTAAATCTGATTCACTTGAGCTTGATGCATTATTAGATAGTCCACCTTTTCCTAATGTTGCTTTTACTTCATCAACTAATTCATCTTTTACATATTTTTGATTTGTTATTACTGTTCTTGAAGTTACTGTTGTTTTAGTATTTTTTGTTGTTTTAGGTCTTGTTACTTTAAATCCTGCTGCTTCTAATGCTGCTATTGCTGCTTCATATCTTTCTGTTGATTCTGTTCCATTTACTACTTCAATTACTAATTCTTCTTTTGTTTTATTTTCTGCCGTAGTGTTTGTCTTTTTCTTCTTTTTTGAGCTACTTTTCTTTGAAGTATTTGAAGTATTTGTTGTTTCGTTTTCGGTTTCTGTTGCTTCTTCTCCATAGTCTCTTTGGTAGAATAATCTTTTAACTAGTTCTTCTGTTGCATCTTCATCACAATCATAAAACCATAATTCATTATGCATTGCTGGCTCTCCTGGTAATGTATCACTTATTAAATTTTCTGTATTAAATTCTACCAAATATGGAATATAGTCTTTTATAAGATTAAAGTCTATATTTGTTGTTACATTTTCTTTTGCTACATCTAATATTTGACCTAATTTAAATATATTTTCTACCTTTAATGTTTGTCTCATTGTTTCTGCCATAAATTCTCTTTGTGTTCTCATTCTTCCTATATCATTGTCTCCATAGTCAGAAGGATAACTTGTACCATTGTTGTTATGTCTAAAACGTAATAGTTGTTCTGCTTTTGGTCCATCAATTTCTTGTTCTCCTGCTTTTAAGTCTATATGTAAATCTTGTGTTGGATCATCATACTTCATATCAATTGGTACATTAAATGTAACTCCACCTATTGCATCTACTAATTTAATTAAAGCTTCTGTTCTTACTGCTACATAATATTGTATATCTAATCCTGTAAGGTCATTAACTTCTTCTAATGTACCTTCTGCCCCTTCATTTTGGAATACTGCATTAATTTTATCATACCCACTTGCTCGTTTTTCATTTGTACCTATAAAGGTATCTCTAGGTATTGATAAAAGTGTTGCTTTTTGTGTGTTTGGATTATATGAAGCAACTATTATTGTATCAGTAAGTTCTACATTTATGTCTGTACTTATTCCTACTATTAGAACTTTAAATTCTTCTAAATTCTTTTTTGTGTTTTCATCATGTCCCATAGCTGTTGCAAGTATACCTTGAAGTCCTCCACCATTTCTGTATGTTTTATATGCAAATACTCCTCCAGCTATTCCTAGTAATATTATTAGTATAATTATTATTTTCGGTGCAATTTTATGTTTTTTTACTTTTTTCTTTTCTTTAACTCTTTTTCCTTTATTTTTTCCCAAAATATTCACTCCTAAAATCTAATGATATTAGTATAACAAAAGTTGTTTTTTTTTTCAACAATTATTACTTAAAAAATACATTTATTATATTATTTTCATACATCATTTTTGTTACTATTGAGTCTGAGACTTGTTTATAAGCGATATTTTCTGGCTCAATTTTTGTCACAAATTGTACTAATATTAATACTATGTATGTGATTAACAATCCTCTTAATAATCCGTATATGCTTCCTCCAATTCTATTAAATTGGCTCAATATTGGCATTCCTGATATGAATGAAGCAAATGATTTTAAAAATCTTATCAATATTCTTGTTCCTATTAAAAGGATAATAAATACTGCATATCTAACTATATTAACAGCTAATCCTTCTGCAGCTGATGAAAGCATTCCATTGTCAGCATCTTTTATTGTTATTCCAAGATATTCTTGTTGATGGTTTCCTTCTTCTTCCATCATAGTTAATACTTTTTTATAAATTTCATTTTCTATTGTTTCATCTATATTAGTTACATTTACTACAAAGTTTGCTATAGGATTATATAAAAATATTGTTACTACTAAAGAAATTATCAACGCTACTAAACTTACAGCTGTTTTTACAAGCCCTTTTTTATATCCTAATAATATTGATAATAAAATTAGTGCTACTACTATAATATCTAAAAACATATATACCTCCTTATAGTTTTACTATTTCTATTTTATTTCTATATACAATTCCTGCTAATTGATTAGATATAATTACATTTGTAATTTCTTGGTTTGCTATATATCTTTTCATTAGCCAACCAGCTGTATTTATGAACTCTATTTCAGTTCCTAAATTTAATGCTATTGTATTTTCTTTTGTATACATGTCTTTTATTACTTCTTTTACTGTGTATTCTCTTTGTTCTCTATTATCAGTATTTGTTATTCTTAAAATTGTATCTGCTGTAAATAGTCCTGATGATTTTTCTTCTAATGTGGCACTACTTCCTGTTAAGTCTATAGATGAAAATGTTATTTTTTTATCTGAGGTTTTGCTTATGGTTTCTCTTTTTTCTCCATCTATAATTTCAATTGAGTCTGTGTACATACATAATAGTTTGTTTTTATCTTGATAATTAACGTTTGTTAATAATTTGTTTGCTTCTACTTCATATGTTTTTTCAACTGAATTTCCCGGATCTTCTTGTGCTTTTATTATTGATACTACCTTAATTTTAGATTGTATAATTGTTCCAGATGTGTCTATTTCTGCTATTCCTAAATATTTATTGTCATTTGATATTGTAACATCTGCTGCTCTTGTTGAAGACAAATATGTTTTAAACATTTCTTTTCCTTCTGGATTATACATTTCTATTACTGTTTTATAACTTGTATCTGTTATAACTATTGCTACATATCCATTTTTATTTACACAAATTTGGGAAATATTACCTTCTACTTTCTTTTCCCAAACAATTTCTTTATTTGTTAAAAGATATGCACTTTGTCCACCTTTTTCAGCTATTGCTAGAAATCTGCTATTTGAATTAAATAATGGGGTTGTTATTTCAACATTTAGTGTTGTTTCTTTATTTCCTGCTGCACCATATATATCAAAATTATTATTAGAAAGTACTCCTATATATTGACTATAAGCACATGATTGTGCATTTTCATCTTCTAATTCTATGTATACAGCTTGTTCTTGTAATACTTCTTTTCTTAATATATTTTTGTCTATCCATATTTTTGCTACTTCACTTTTTTTATAAATAACTATTGTAGCTATAACTGCTAATATTAATATTGTTAGTATTGCTACTATTATAATTGTTTTTATATTTATTTTACCTTCTTTGCGAAAAGCTTTCATCCATTTTCCCCCATCTTTTGCTATGGGTTTATTTTACTATATTTTATATAAAAAAACAAGTTGAATTATACCTAATACTCCAAATAACGGATAGGCTGATGTTATAAGTTTAGAGAAGCCTATATTTGAACTTAGTATTGAAATTATACATATAATTATTGAGATAATTGTACGGTTTTTAGAGAAATTACTTAGAAAACTATTTCCTAATGAAACTGATGTTGTAAATATTGAAAGCATTATAATTGCTCCATATATTATTTGTATTATATTGTTCATTTTTGAAACCACATATGCTACTGGTAATTCTATTTGTTTTATTTGACTTCCTACGTTTGACAATATAAGAAATACTACACTTCCTAATAAAATAGTTATTATTCCTGATATTATACTTACTTTTATAACTTGACTTCTTTTTTGCAAAAAATCTTTTAGAGTTATTAAAACAGGTATTAACAATATGCTGTTATACCCTGCATATAAAAAGCTACTTATTATCCAGCCAGTTTTTTCCTTTTCTATGTTTTGAATATTTACTATAGAATCTTTTATTGTTAATCCTCCTAAAAGGATTATAAATATTATTAAAAAAGGAATTATTATTTCATTTACTTTTACTACTCCTTTAACATTTTTTTGAAATACAAAAAAGCATATTACTGCTAAAATACTACTTCCTATTAGATGATTTATTTTTAATTGTTCTTCAAAATATGCACCAAATCCTGCTATCATTATGAAAAATGTTATAAGTATAAATAGACTTATTATATTGTTTATAATATCTTTTAAGTTTAAATATCTCTTTTTTGACTTTGTTTCCACAATTTCTTCTAATAACTGTTTATAATTTTTGATTTTCTTTTTTTCTACTATTTTTAGTACTTTATATATTGCATAAGTAAGAAATATTGTTGATATGACAAGACCTATTAAGCCATTTATTCCATATGCATAAAAAAATTGATATATTTCTTGACCTGATGCAAACCCTGCTCCTATTAAAGTTCCTATTATTACAAATACTATTTTTAATGTCTTTTTCATAAAATAAAAACCCCCATTTTATTTTATGGGAGTTTTTATTTTTTATTCTTTTTTAATTTTTATTATTTTTTACGACGTCTTATTTGCCATACTACTATTCCTATAATGATTATTAGTACTGGTATTGAGAAAATTACTGCCATTATTATCATATTTTGTTGTTCTGTTGCTGTATATGTTACTGTTCCTATACTTTTTCTTGCTGATATATCTTCTTCTCTATCTGCTAGATAAGCTATTGAGTCTACTGCAACATATCTATTTTTTTCAAAAGTTATTACTGGTGTTGCACTAGTTTGTGATAAAGGAATGTCTGTTAAGAAATTATTTTCTCCATATATTACTAATTTTGATACTATTTCTTTTTTTCCTTCATCCTCTTTTGCTTCTTGTACTTTTTTATCAAATTCTGCTCCTACTGTAAAAGGTCCTTCTGTTTCTCCTTCTGTTTTTGTTGTTGCTGTATTTGATATATTATTTCTAAAATATGCTTTTTCACTTGCTTGTAAAAGTGTTTTTTGTTCAACTTTTAGTTCTTCTAACTTATCATTTTCTACTACATTTATTTTTGTTGCATTTATGAACATTACTGTTGAGTCATATAAATTTCTTGTAATTGTTGATGATATAGTTTCTGGTATTATTATATTTGGTTGTGCTACTGTATCAACTGTTACTGTTTTCTTTGCATCTGTTTCTCTTATTATTCCTATTTCAAATGGATTTACACCATATTGTGCTAATATTTTATTTACATTTGGTAGGTTTTGCTTTTCTGTTACAGCTGCATTAAACCATAATATATTTCCACCTTTTGAAATATATTCTTGAATTGCTTTTGTTGTTTCATCTTCAAAATCTTTATTTGGTGTTGTTATTACTAATGCATCACAGTCATCTGGGACTTTTCCTGTTGTTAATATGTCAAAAGAGTCAACTTCTGTTATTTCATTTGATAAGAACATACTTAAGTATGTCATATTTCTTTCTAGTGAATATAAACTATATCCATTTAAGAAATATACTTTTGGTATTTTAGCAGATGTTACAGAAATTATTGATGTTGCTAATTTTTCATCTGCTATATTTATTGTTTCACCTGATGTTGAATCATATGTCATTAAGTCATTTGGTGTTAAAACTTTTGATTTTTCTCCACATTCTACTATTATTCCTTGAGATCCTTCTTGGATTCCATATTTGTCTACTATATCTTTTCTTTCTGTAGCATTTATTGTTTCTACATTTATTTTTTCATTTATATCTTTAAATTGTTTTGCTAAAGATATATTTGGCTCATCTTCTGAAAAGCCTATGAAATATACATTTACAGGTTGTGTTATATCCTGTTTTTTTACTCTTTCTTTTACTTCATCTGATAGAGTATATACTTGACCTTGGCTTAAATCTATTGGTGATAACTCTAATTTATGAAGCCCAAAAGTAATTGCTATAAATACACTTATTATAGCTAATACTAATAAAGTTGTTGTTGTTCCTTGTACTAGCCATTTCTTTTTTATTATTTGAATAAATTTATTTGGCTTTTTTTCTTTTTTATTTGTTGATTTATTATTTTCTGTTTTTTTAACAGTTGCTGTTGCTTTTTTCGTTGTTTCAGATTTTGTTGTTTCTTTTTTTGTTTCTGGTTTGTTTTGTGTTACTTTTGTTTCTTTTTTTGCTGTTGGTTTCTTCTCTGTTGCTTTTGTGTTTTTCTTGCTTGTTGTTTTTTGTGTTGTTGTCTTTGTATTTTTCTTGCTTGTTGTTTTTTGTGCTGTTGTTTTTGTATTTTTCTTATTTGTTGCTTTTTGTGCTGTTGTTTTTGTATTTTTCTTATCTGTTGTTTTTTGTCCCGCTGTTTTTGTATTTTTTTTGTTTGTTGTTTTTTGTTCGTTTTCTTTCACAACTTCTCCTCCTATCTTACACTTTTTCTTCTTTGCATAAATATTACTGTTAATAATAAACTCATTACTGTAAATGTTATTAATGTAACTGTATTTGCTATATCAATTTGTCCAGTTGGAAATTTAGTAAATATATTTATTAAAGAAAAATTAGCAAAAATATTATTAAAACTTGGTAAAAACCACATTAAAATAAAGAAACCTAATGTTATTACTCCTGCTATAATTTGATTTTCAGTTATGCTTGATGCTAATATACCAAATGCTATATATGCCATTGCCAATAATAAAAATCCTAATAGTGTTACTAAAGCTGTTTGTATATGTGGTACTCCAAAGAAACATAGTATTCCAAAATACATTAAAGTACATACTTCTGTTATTATCATTATTAAAGTTGCTGCTATAAATTTAGCTAATACTATTTTTGTTATACTTGTTGGTGATGTTAATAATAATTGTTCTACACCTGTTTTTCTTTCTTCTGCGAAAGTTCTCATTGTTAATATAGGTGTTATAAATGTTAATATTGTTGCTCCATTATAAAATATATATTCAAAATTTGTACTTCCATATTTTACTACATCTGTATAGAAAAATATACTAAACATTATTAAAAATAAACCTATAAACACATATCCTACTGGAGATAGAAAATATGACTTGAATTCTTTTTTTATTATTGCTCCCATTTTATTTTTTACCTCCTTCTTCAATTACTTTTATAAATGCCTCTTCTAATGATGTGTCTGCTTTCTTTAATTCAAATATAGTTATTCCTTCTTTAGATAATTTATCAAATACTGATTTTCTTAAATCAACGTCTTTTTTACCTTCTAACATAAATTCTTTTGTTTTGTCTTCATTTTCTTTTATTAATTTTACATTTTTTAAATCTTTTATTTTGTCTTTTATACCTGCCATTTTGTTTTCTGGATCTTCGACTGTTACATAGATTATATTGTTGTGAGCTACTTTGTTTTCTAAGTTTTTAGGTGTGTCAATAGCAAGTATTTTTCCTTTGTTTATAATTATTACTTTATTACAAATTTGACTTATCTCTGATAATATATGTGAGCTTATTATTACTGTATGTTTCTTTTTTAGTTGTTTTATTAAAGCTCTTATTTCTGTTACTTGTTTTGGATCTAGTCCTACTGTTGGCTCATCTAATATTAATACTTTAGGATTTCCAACTAATGCTCCTGCCATACTTACTCTTTGTTTATATCCTCTTGATAAATTACGAATAAGTTTCTTTTGTACATCTTCTAGTCCCATTTCTTTAATTACTTTTTCTACTTTTTCTTTCTTTTCTTTTCCTTTGACTTTTTTTAATTCTGCCATATATGTTACAAATTCTTTTACTGTTAAATCTGTATATAGTGGTACTCCTTCTGGCATATAACCTATTTCTCTTTTTGCTTTTTTAGGTTTTTTTAACATATCATATCCAGCAACTACAACTTCACCTTCTGTTTGCTCGATATACCCTGTTATGATGTTCATTGTTGTACTTTTACCAGCACCATTAGGTCCTAATAAACCTACAACTTCGCCTTCTTTTATTTCAAAGCTTACATCATCTAATGCCATAAAGTTTCCATATTTTTTTGTAACGTTTTTTACCTTTATCACGAGATATTCCTCCTTCTTTCTATTATTCTATTTTTTATATTACCATTTTATAATTTTATTGTAAAGTAATTCACAAAAAATTCACAAATTACTGTTTCCGTAAGGTTGATTATAATTTAAAATCATGCTATAATATTAACCGATTTATTTTAAAAGGAGAATTGTAATGTTTGATAAATTAGAAGAAGTAGAAAAAAGATATGTAGAACTTACAAAAATGATAAGTGATCCTCAAGTTATTGCAAATCAATCTGAATGGCAAAAGTTGATGAAGGAACATGCAAGTATAGAAGATGTTGTAAAAAAATACAGAGAATATAAGAAGACTGAAACTGCTATGGAAGAAGCAAAAGAAATGATGGAAGATAAGGAATTAAAAGAATTAGCAGAAGCAGAATATTATGAAGCAAAAGATAAACTTCCAAAAATAGAAGAAGAGCTTAAGGTATTATTGATTCCTAAGGATCCTGATGATGATAAAAATATAATTTGTGAGATTAGAGCTGGTGCTGGTGGAGAAGAAGCTGCATTATTTGCAGGGACACTATTTAGAATGTATACAATGTATGCAGAAAGTAAGCATTGGAAGTTAGAAGTTTTAAATGAAAATGAAACTGGTTTAGGTGGTTATAAAGAAATCTCTTTTATGATTACTGGAAAAGGTGTTTATAGTAGATTAAAATTTGAAAGTGGTGTTCACAGAGTACAAAGAGTTCCAGACACAGAAAGTAGTGGAAGAATACATACTTCAACAGCAACAGTAGCTGTACTACCAGTTGTAGAAGATGTGGAAATTGAAATTAACCCTTCTGATATAAAAATGGAAGTTTTTAGAGCTTCTGGTGCAGGAGGTCAACATATAAACAAAACTTCTTCTGCAGTTAGATTGATACATGAGCCAACAGGAATAGTAGTAGAATGTCAAACAGAAAGATCTCAATTCCAAAATAAAGATAATGCTATGAGAATGCTTAGAACTAAACTATATGATATAGAAAAACAAAAACAAGATAGTGAAGTTGCTAATGCTAGAAAATCACAAGTTGGCTCTGGAGATAGAAGTGAAAAAATAAGAACATATAACTACCCTCAAGGAAGAATAACAGATCATAGAATAGGAATGAGTATTTACCAAATAGAAAATTTTTTGAATGGCGACTTAGATGAAATGATTGATAATTTGATTGCTGCTGACAGAGCAGAAAAACTAAAAGGTGAAGACTAAAAATTATAAATTATAAAATCGTTTAAAAAATATTTTAAAGGCTATAATATTTATAAAAATATAATAGCCTTTTTTTATTTATACCAAACGCTTAAAGCCTTGATACTTAAGAGTTTTTAAAAATAAAGAACTAGATAACTTACAAAGGAGAAATCTAGTTCAATAAACAAAAAATAATCATATAAACATATATAAAATATGATCTATTAAGCTGATTTTAGCAGAAAAAACGGTAGAAGTCAACAAAAATCGCAAAAAAATAATATAATAAATTAAAAAATATAGTGGAAAATTTAAAGAGTTGATGATATAATTTAAAAAAATAAGCTAAGGAGGAAATTTTTTTATGGGAGAAGAATTAAAAGAAAAGCTATTTAAAGGCTCTGAAACAGGCTGGGAAAAGCTTTCTAATGAAGAGAAAGAAGTTGTTTATAATTATTCTCAAAATTATATGAACTTTTTAAATAAAGCAAAAACTGAAAGAGAATTTATAGCAGAAGCAAAAAAAGAAGCAGACTCAAGAGGATTTAGAGATATTTCTCAATTTGAAAGTTTAAATCCAGGAGATAAAGTCTACTATATAAATAGAGATAAAAGTATGTACTTAGCAATAATAGGTAATGAAACAATAGAAAATGGAATAAACATAGTTGGTGCACACGTGGATTCTCCAAGATTAGACTTAAAACCAAATCCTTTATATGAAGATGGTGGTTTAGCATATTTTAAAACTCACTATTATGGAGGAATTAAAAAATACCAATGGACAACAATTCCTTTGAGTATACATGGAGTTATAGTTAAAACAAATGGAGAAAAGGTATATGTAAATATTGGTGAAAATGAAAATGATCCTATTTTTACTATAACTGATTTATTACCACATTTAGCACAAGAACAAATGGAAAAGAAACTTAAAGAAGGAGTAAATGGAGAAGACTTAAACATTTTATTAGGGAGTATTCCTTATGGAAATGAAAAAGTTCCTGAAGCAGTTAAGTTAAATATGTTAGCTATATTAAACGAAAAATATGGTATAACAGAAGCAGATTTAACAAGTGCAGAATTAGAAGTTGTCCCTGCTTTTAAAGCTAGAACTTTAGGTCTAGATGGAAGCATGGTTGCTGCATATGGTCAAGATGATAAAATTTGTGCTTATACTTCTTTTACAGCTTTAATGGAATTACAAAATGTTCAAAAAACTGCTGTATGTATTCTTTCTGATAAAGAAGAAATTGGAAGTATGGGAAATACAGGAATGGAATCAGAAGTTTTTGATTACTTTATTTCTGAATTATTAAATAAAACAGGTATAAATAGACCTAATTTACTAGAAAAAGTATTTTGTCATACAAAAATGTTATCTGCAGATGTTGATGCTGGATTTGATCCTATATATGCACAAGTTTCTGATAAATATAATGCTGGTTTCTTAGGAAAAGGTATGAGTTTAAATAAATATACAGGTGCAAGAGGAAAATCTGGTGCTTCTGATGCAAATGCTGAGTTTGTTGCATATATTAGAAATATATTAGAAAGTAATAATATAAAATATCAAGTTGCAGAATTAGGAAAAGTTGATATAGGCGGTGGAGGAACAATTGCTTACATTTTAGCAAATAAAGGCGCAGATGTAATTGATTGTGGTGTTCCATTGTTATCAATGCATGCACCTTTTGAAGTAACAAGTAAGTATGATGTTTATTCTGCACATAGAACTTATAAGGCTTTTTGGCAATCTTATTAAAACTATCTACTTTTTTCATACTTATATATTGACTTATGGCTATTTTTATGGTATTATAATTAACGTCCATAAGTTATGGGTCAGTAGCTCAGCTGGATAGAGCACAGGCCTTCTAAGCCTGGGGTCGGGGGTTCGAGACCCTCCTGGCTCACCAAAAGAAGCAATGTTCAAAACATTGCTTCTTTTATTTTTTGCCTTTTAATACAGTCTTTTATTTAGATAAATTTAATACAAAATAAATGTTTTTTTTCTTAAAAAAATTTTTAAAAATATTATTAATTTTTCTTGCAATTTTACATAATATATGTTATAATATTCTTATGTAGACAATTTGTCTGCAAATTTAATCACAATTAACAACGGGCAGTCAATACGATTGTCAAGTCCTACCTAGTGGGGCGGAAAGGTTTTATCTTGAAGATAAACTTACATCAGGATCTTTACGACGGATGTGCTTTCTTAGGAGGCACTTGTGCTACTAGCACATGGAGACGCGATCTTATCGCAATGCTTCATGACGGAGTTCCGTTCTTCGACCCACAAGTCGATGATTGGAGTCCCGAAGATGCAGAGCGTGAAGACGCTTGCAAGCCTGTCAGCCGTTATAACGTTTTCGTCATAACTGGCGATTCCTTATCTACTTATAGTGGATGGGAAATTCATGAGGAAGCTTCTCGTGATGCTTCTAAGCTCATATTCGCTACGGTCGGTGAACTTCCGGCTAATCAGCAAAAGGGCTTAGAAAAGATCAAAAAGGGGCTTACCTCTATGGGAGCAACCGTCTGCGACTCTCTCGAAGAGATCGCTGAGATCTTAAACGCAGGTTATCCTGCGAAATAGCCATTTTGGCTAAGTAAGTTTCGGCCCGGTACAGATTTATTCTTGTACCTACACCCTTCTTTCGAGTAACATCGAAGAAGGGTGCTTTCTTTTTATTTAAATATTAAGAGCTTTTTTGCTTTTTTAGAAAATGTAACTTTTTATATTTTTATAAAATTAAAACTTATATTGTTTTTTTCTAAAGTTTCTTTTTCACGTTTTGTGCAAGTAAATATTATTATTTGCCTTTTACTAAATTGTGTTGATAAATATTTTAATATGTTTTCTAGTCTATTGTTATCATAGTATGCAAAACTTTCATCTAAAATTATAGGTAATGTTTCTTCTGACAAATCATCAATCATTGATAATCTTAATGACATATATAATTGATCTATTGTTCCTAAACTTAGCTTATTTGCTGGAATATATTCTCCATTATCTAATTCTACAATTAAGCCTTTTTCATCATTATACATTGCTTTTGAATATTTATTTTTTGTTATTTCTGCAATGTTTTTAGATAATTGTTTTGTGAATTTTGGTGTAACCTCTTGTTTCATTTTTTCATATGCATTTGTTAATACTTTTTTTGCAAGTTCTATGCTTTTTTCTTTATCTTTTATGTTTAAAAATTTATTTTTATCTTTTTCTAGTTTTTCTTCTAATTTAGCTAAATTATCTAATTTAGGCTCAATGTTCTGTTTATCTAAATCTAATTGATGTATTTTTATTTTATTGTCATTTATCAAATTTTGTATCTTTTCTATTTCATATTCAATATCTTTTTCCATAAACAGATCGTCTAAATCTACTTCACTTATATTTTTATACTTATCTCTTAGTTGTCTTTTTTCTTCAGTATTTTGTGCTTTCATATCATTTATTAATCTTTCAATTTTTTCTTCTACTTCCATGTTGTTTTGTTTTAATATATTTATTTCATTTTCTATTTTTTCTTCTTTGTTTTTTAACTCATTTTCTTTTTCTTGGTTTATATTACTTGCTTTTTTTGTTAGTTTGTTTTTTGAGATAACATATATTATTACTGGTATTATTATTGTAAGTAGAAGAATATAATTAAGATATTTGTTTTTTAAAAAGATAAATTGTAGTATGTTTAATAATAATAAAAATGCTAATATTGCTATTGTTTTTTTATTTAGTTTTTTCTTTTTTCTTTCTATTTTTTTGTTTTTCTCTATATTTATTTTTTGTTCATTTTCTATTTCTTCTCGTATTTCTTCGTGGTCTTCTTTTAATTTACTTATTTTATTTTCGTTTTCTTTTTCTAGGTTTTCTTGTATTTTTATCTTTTCTTTTTCTAATTCTTCTTTTTTGTTTATGCTTCTTATTTCTTTTGCAACATTATTCTTATTTTCTAGTTCTTCTATTTCTTTATAAATTTCATTTTTATTTTCTTCTATTTCATATTTAATACTTTCATATGATTTTAATTCTTTTTTTTCGTTTTCTAATTCATCTATTTCTCTTGTTAATATATTTATTGGTTTTTCTCTTGAACGTTCACTTCCTACTTCTTCTAATTGTCTTCTTTTTAGTCTATCCATTGCTATTTTATATGATACATTGTCTTCACCTGTTCCTACTAAATTAGAAATTTTTTGTATTAACATGTGTTGATCTTTGTTTTCTAATTTAACTTCTTGTTGGTTTGCTAAAAAGGTTGATTTAAATAGGTCTTCATCTATTTTTGTTTGTTCATAAAAAAACTCATTTCCTTTTGTTTTATCTATATTAAATTGTTTTGATATGTCTTCCATGTTTTTGTTATATATTTTAGGATTTTTTTTGCGAAAGTCTCTAAAAACTTCATAAACTTCTCCATTATTTAGTTCATAATTTATTTTTCCTGAAAATTCTTTATCGTCCCATGGTGCATATCTTTCAAAGTCTGAGATTTCTTTTCCTTTTTTATTTTTAGATATTCCATAAAAAGAGCTTGTTATATAATTTAATAGTGTTGACTTTCCTGCTTCATTTTTTCCATAAATTATATTTATTCCCTTTTCTAAATTTATTGTGGTATCTTTTAATTTTCCATACCCATTTATTTGTATTTTATTGATTTTCAAACTTTTTCCTCCATTATTATTCTAATGTTTCTAACCCTATTTCTATTGCTTTTTCTATTATTTGTTTTTCTTTTTCATTTTGTTCTTGTCTTAACATTTCTGTCAATTCTTTTGTATATAAACCTTTTAATGTAGTTTCTTTTGCTATTTTTTCTAAATCATAATTTATTTTTGTTTTGTCTTTTATTTTTATTACTTTTTGGTTTGATATTAGTTTGTATAATTCATATATGTCTATTTCAAAATTTCTTCTTCCTATTAAGCTTATTTTTGCTAATTCTTTTTCTTGAATTTCTATTTCATTTATTTTTTCTACTAATTCTTCTTTTGACAATACTTCTGTTACATCTATTTGTTTTTCTACAAAGTATATTTCATTTAGCTCTATATATTTAACTTTTAATTTGTTATCTTCTATTTCACCTTGTATCATTCCTCTTGATCCTAATTCATCAAATCCTAATGGAAATGCTGAGCCTGGATAGACAATATTAGTTTCATATGACGGTTTATGAATATGACCTAAAGCAATATAATCAAAACCTTTTTCTTCTAACATTTTTCTACTCATAGGATTATATTGTTTTTCTGCTGTCATAGATGAATCTAAATCTCCGTGTATTATTAAGATATTTGCTTTTTCTTTATTTTGTATTTGCAATTCTTCTATTCCTGAATTATTGCAATAAAAATCTTCGAATCCATATCCGTAAATGTCAGCTTCAGGTGTTTCTACTTTTTCAATATTTCCTTTAAATATTTTTACATTTTCATTCCATTTGAATTTATTGTAATATGAATTTTTTATATAAGGATCATGATTTCCTGGCGCTATATATATTTGTGTGTTTGGTATTTCTTTGAATAAATTATTTATATATTCTATTGTTGTTTTCCTTATATATGTTTGTTCATATAAATCTCCTGATATAAATAAAGTTTCTATATTATTTTCTTTTATATAATCAATTACTTTTTTAAATACTTTCCTTTGAGCTAAACGGCATAATTCTCCTAATCCTTCTTTGTCTGATAAATTTACAAATGGACTGTCAAAGTGAAAGTCTGCTATATGTATAAATTTCATATCTCTCTCCTATTTTTTGTTTATTGTACTATACTTTTTTGTTTTCCTCAAGACTTTTTGCGAATTTTTTTTCGCTCAATTTGTGGTATTTTTATTTATAAAGACAACAAAAAAACCAGCTTATTTTGCTGGTTTTTATTTTTAATCATCATCATCCATTGGTCCAAATAACTCATCAAATTTAGCTTCCAACTCTTTTTGTAAATCTACTAAATCTTCATCTTCTTCCATATCTGGTAATGTTGAAGGAGCTGCTGTTTGTTGATTTTGAGATGGTTGCTGACTTTCTGTTTGTTGTGGTGTTACGTTTTGAGTAGATTCATCTTCAAATAAATCATCTAAAGATTCTACTTTTAAGTTTTCTGGCTCTTCTTTTTCTTCTACATAAGGGTTATATGGATTGAATTTTCTCCATACACCTCTATCTATTTGTTCAATATCATTGTGGCTAATTTCTAAAGCTGCTAATTCTTTTACCATTGGTTTTTCAAAGTAATAGAATTTTCTAGTTTTTATTGGTCTTACACCTTTTACGAAGATTATACATTCGTCTACATCCATTCTTCTTAATTCATCTGGTGTCATTAACGCTCTTGCCATAACATTATCTACTGATATACTTTTACCAGTTCTTTGATTTTGCTTATCTCTATTTATAGAAACATTATCTCTTCCTATTGTTTTTTCTCCTAGAGCTTTTGAAAAGTATTCTAGAGTTTTAAATGAGTTACTTCCTAAGAATAAGTGAGTATCACAGTTACCCATTATTGTTTCATATGATTTTTCATATACTGCTTCTAACTGGTCAACATTTTGTAAGATTACGCTAAATGATATATTTCTACTTCTACTTGTTGATATTTTCTTGTCGAAGTCTGGTATTTGACCTATGTTTGCAAACTCGTCCAATATGAAAAGTGCTTGTACATTCAATTTTCCACCATTTTGATCTGCATAATCATATAATTGTTGAATCATTTGTGAGAAGAAAATAGTTAATAAGAAATCATATGCTGTATGTGTATCTGGTGATATAACGTATACAGCTGTTTTTTCATTACCTATTTGTTCAAAATCTATTGTGTCTGTTGATGTTAGCTCTGCTATTTCTTTTGAATCAAACTTTGCTAGCTTTGATTGTAGTGTACTCAATATTGAACTGTATGTCTTCTCTGGTGCTATTTCTATATTTTTATAATTTGTTCTAGCTGGATGGCTTAATGGAAGTTCTGACATTAACTGTGTTAATAAGTTACTTCCTCCATTTGTATTTGCTGCCCTTACTAGCTCAGCGCAACTTGCTAAGTTTTGTTCTTCTGGTGGTCTTGTTGCTAATAAATAATATATTAATGCTTTTAATAAAGTCTCTGCACTGTCGTCCCAAAATGGGTCTGAGCTAGAGCCTTCTGCTTTTTGTCCTTTTACAATTGTATTTGCTATAACATCTACATCTAATTCTGAACTTATATGCATCAATGGATTATATCCATCACTGCATTGTGGTCTTACTAAATTTAAAACTTTTATTTTATATCCATGTTCTTTTAAATATCCTGCTGTTCTATCGTATAACTCTCCCTTAGGGTCTGTAAATATGTATGAGCCTAACATTTGATATGCATTTGGAATTGAATATGAAGCAGATTTACCAGATCCTGATCCGTCCAACTACTAATACGTTTACGTTTCCTCTTTTATCAACTGGTAAATAATTGTTTTCTGCTAATATTATTCCTTTATTTTTACTTATTATTTTATATTGTTCTCCATGTTGACTCCAGTCACTTGAGCCATGTTCTATATCTGTATATTCATTTTTTGGTGCAGATTTTACAAATCCTATAAAGAAAAATATACTGTATATTATTGTAGATACTAATAATGTTGAAAAATAACTTCCCATAGCTTGATATTTTATTAAACATTTAAACGCTTCAAAAGGTTTAAACATTGTTCTTCCTATTTCTTGTACTGCAAGAGTTAATCCTTCTGTTCCATTACGTGTTGCAACTGCATATCCATAAGTAAATGTTGGGAGTATAAATATTGCTAAAATAAGCCATATTATCACAAATACTACTAAAGTTTTCTTATTTCTCCTTATTGCACCTTCTATTTTATAGTTCATTATTTCACCTTCTTATCCTTTTCTTTAGTATTTTATTTTTCTCCTTTTTCATTATCTATAGAATTTTTCATATTCTCTGGTTTACCATCACTTGCTGGTATAGATTGTATAGGCTCTCCTGGTTTTAGTGATATTACATATTGATTTGCACTTGTTTGTTTCATTCCTTTAGTTTCAGGCTTCATCATTTCTTCTATTACTGTTTCTGCATCTATTGAATCAAGGATAATATCCTTAAGTTCTTGTCCGCTTGCTGGGTCGTAAGCCTCTTTTGGTAATTTTGGCATTAGCTATTCCTCCTTATTCTTTTCTCTTATTTCGAATGCGAAATAAGATTTATACGGTTTCAACTTACATTTTCCTTTTACTTCATTTGTGTTTTCATCAAAATATAATCTTGGTTGTACTTCTTCTGTTGTTTCTGGATCTATAATTGATATTGCCCTTTTAAAGTTTGGTGTATAATTAAATTCTTTATACTCTGTTTCTTCTGAATATAATGTATTAAAACTAAATTGATTTGGCCTTTTTGTTATTCTTACTTCATTTCCTATTAATATTCCAGAGTTAATAACAACCTTATCAGATGCAAAAGATAATATAAGCATTAAGTTTCCATCTTTACGTGGATCTTCCACATAAAAAGTTTTTTTGTTTAAATCTCCTACAATTTCGGCTGAACTTTCTAATCTTTCCACTGTATATTTAGGATATCTATCCAGGTATTCTTTTTTTGTTTTATTTACTTGATATATTACTGTGTTGACACCTTTTGGATCTGTTATACTAAAGTGTTTTCCTTGTATATTTTCCATTTTCTTCCCCTTTCTATGATTTTCATAGTTTATCTTTAGCTTAATACACTTATAATTATATAATAAGCTCTATTCTTTGTCAACGAACTAATTTAGCCATGTTTAAGCTTCTCTTGGATTAAATTTTGATACTTTATCTAATTTTTGAAACAGCTCTTTTTCTTTGTCTGTAAGACTTCTAGGCACTACTATTCTTAATTCTATTATAAGATTTCCTCTTTCATTATTCCTTTTTTTGTATCCTTTTCCAGGAATTGTTACTACATCTCCACTTTGAGTTCCTTGTGGTATATATATTTTGCTTTCTTCATTGTCAATAGATTTTATAGTTACCCTTCTACCAAGTGCTGCTTCCCATGGAGTTATTTTTAATTTTGTGTATATGTTATTTCCTTTTAGCCTATATCTATTGTTGTCTTGTATGTTTATTTTTATAAATAAGTCTCCTGGCTTTCCACCATTTTCTCCTGGTTTTCCTTGTGCTATTAAACGTATTTTTTCTCCTTGCCTTATTCCTTCAGGTATTGCTACTGTTAAGTTTTTTATTCCACCATTAGGTGTTTTTAAAGATATTTTTTTCTCCAATCCATAAAAAGCCTCATATAGATTTACAGACATAGATGTTTCTACATCTGCTCCCTTTATTTTTTTACCTTTTGGTTTCTTTTCTATTGGCTTTTCTTCTACTCCGAAAAACATATTTCTCAAAACTTCCTTTGAGTTTCCGTTTTTTTCAAATAGTCTGTTTTTACTTCCTATGTAATAATTCCATTTTCTGTCATACTTCTTTTTTTGTGATGGAATAGACAGTATTTTATATGCTTCATTTATATCTTTTATTCTTTCTTCTGCGAGTTCATTTCCCACATTTAAATCTGGATGATATTTTTTAGCTGCTCCTCTATATGCAACTTTTATATCATCCAATGATACTCTGTTTGTTTCTAATCCTAATATTTTATAATAATCTTTAAAAACCATTTGACATCCTCCCAAAATTTGGTGATTCTATTATAGCAAAAATGACAAAAAAAATCCATAGTCTACATGGATTTTTTTAATTTTTCAACCATTTCATAAAATTTCATTCCGTTTGAAGCTTTAAATAAAACTATATCTTCTGGTTGAATTGTTTGTTTTATAAAATCTAAAGCATCTTTTGTTGTTTCATAATACTTGATTTTTTCTACTTTTGCTTCTTTTGCTATCGCTTTTGCTTCTTTACCAATACATATTAGTACATCTATATTATTTTTGGATACTTCTTTTCCAACGTTTTCATGTAATTGTTTTGAAAACTTTCCTAGTTCTAACATGTCTCCTAATACAGCAATTTTTCTTAGGTTTTTGTGTTCTGATAGATATTTTAAACTAGCTTTCATAGATTCATAACTTGCATTATAACTGTCATTTATGATTTTTGCTCCATTTTTTAATTGGATTATTTCCATTCTTTTTTGTGTTAATTCAAAACTTTCAATTCCTTGCTTTATTTTCTTTAAGTCTATGTTTAAACTTTCTCCAACTGCTGTTGCACATAATGCATTGTATATAAAATGTTTTCCTCCTATTGGAACTTTGATTTTTTCTTCGTTATATTTAAACTCACTACTTTCTTCGTTAAGTATAATTTCTTTTGCCATAATATCACTTTCGTTTTCTATTCCAAATGTTTTTATGTCTATTTTTTCTTTGTTCTCTTTATTAAACTCATTTAGCAAATCATTGTCATTATTTATAATAAGCTTTTTATTTTTCATTCCTTCTAAGATTTCTAGTTTAGCTTTTAATATATTTTCTCTAGATCCTAAATTTCCTATATGTGATGTTCCAATGTTTGTTATTACTGATATTGTAGGTTGTACTATATTTGTTAAATAACTAATTTCCCCTTTGTGATTCATTCCCATTTCTATTACTGCTGCTTCATGATCTTTTAATTGCATTATTGTTAATGGAACACCAATATGATTGTTGAAGTTTCCTGTTGTTTTTAATGTTTTATATTTTTGTGATATTACATTGGCTATAATATCTTTTGTACTTGTTTTTCCAACACTTCCTGTGATTGCAATAACTGGTATATTATATAAACTTCTTTTATATTTTGCTATTTCACCTAATGCCTTTATTGTATCTTCTACTAAAATAATTGATTTGTTTTCATATTTTTTTAATTTTTCATCTTCTATTGATATTCCTTCTATTATAACTGAGTTTGCTCCTGCTTCTAATGCTTTTTCCCATAATTCATTTCCATTAAAAGTTTCACCTTTAATTCCTATGTATGTATCGCCTTTTTCTATTTTTCTTGTATCTGTTGAGATGTTACTACATTCTCCTTTTGTTTTTTTTGTAAGTAACTTTCCATTGGTTACTTGAATAATATCTTCTATAGTTATATTTTTCATAAACTTCCACTTCCTTTTAGATATTATATGAATACTTCCACTAATTGTCAATTATATTAAGGATTTTGCTTTTAAAAATGATAAAAATTATTATATTACAACAAAAACTTATTATTTTTTTAATTTATAATGACAAACACCCTTAAAATGTGGTATAATAAAGTGGTTAGATTTGCAAAATATAAAAAGGAGAATGTAAATGAGCTCAAATGCAACTAAGACTAAAAGTGTAAAAAAAGTTAATAAAGATAAAAAAGAGCAAAACACAGAGCCTTTAAATGTGAAAAAGGGAGTTTCTAAAGATTTAGCAGTTGTTAAAGACACAAATACAGATTTAACAGTTGTAGAAGATACACCATATACTTTCAACCCCGAAAAAAAGAAGTCTACTCCTATTTCTGTTATTGGTTTTGCAATAATTTTGTTTTTAGTAGTTTTATTCTTAGGTTTCTCTGTAATAACATTTTTCACTTCAACAAGCAGTACTATTGCAAATGGCGTATTTGTAAAAGGCGTTGATGTTTCAGGTCTTTCAAAAAAATCTGCAAAAGAGTCTATATCAACTTTTATAAATGAACATTCAGGAGATGAAATAATTTTACAACATGGTGATAGTTATCAATCTTCTATATCTCTTGAACAAATAAGTGCTAACTTTGATATAGATTCTGCAATAGAAAGCGCTTATAGCTATGCAAGAGGTGGAAATATTATAGAAAATGGACTAGAAGCCGTAAGATTGATGTTTTCACATGTTGATATTGAACCAACATTTACATGTGATGAAGAACAATTGGCTAAAAACTTAAATGACATTTCACCAAATTTACCTGATACAATTATCGAAAGTGCTTACTATATTGAAGATAACACTTTAATTGCAACAAAAGGTAGAACTGGTAATGTTGTCAATGTTGATGAAATGAAAGAATATGTAAAAAATAAAATAAATAACTTGAACTTTAAAGATAAGCCTCTTGAGATTATAACATATGAAAAATCACCTGAGCCACTAGATATAAATGCAATTTATAATGACATACATAAAGAAGCTAAAGATGCTTATTTCACTAAAGATCCTATGGCTTTTTACCCTAGTGAAAATGGTATAGATTTTGCAATTTCATTAGAGGAAGCAAAGGCTTTACTAGATTCTTCACAAGGCGAAGAATGTGAAATACCTTTAAAAGTTTTAGTACCAAATGTTACAACAAATATGATAGGAAATGAAGCCTTTCCTGATAAACTTTCAGAATTTTCAACTAAATATGTTAATAACCCTAATAGAACTACAAACCTAGTTTTAGCTTCTAATAAAATAAATGGAACAGTCTTAATGCCTGGTGAAACTTTTTCATATAATAAAGTAGTTGGAGAAAGAACAATTGCTGCTGGTTATAAAGATGCTGCAATATATGTTGATGGTCAAACAGTAGACGGTTTGGCTGGAGGTATTTGCCAAGTGTCTACAACATTATATGAAGCTGCTCTATATGCAAACTTAGAAATAGTTGAAAGAGCTAATCATCAATTTGTTCCTTCATATATAGGAGCTGGTTTAGATGCTACAGTTGTTTATGGATTAACAGATTTCCAATTTAAAAATAATCGTAATTATCCAATAAAAATTTTAAGTTCAGTTGCTAATGGAGTTTGCTATTTCCAAATTTTAGGTTTAGCAACACCTGAAGATTGTCAAGTTAAAATTTCAGCTACTTCAAGTAAAACGGCAACATCTATAAATTCTGTTACATATAAAACTTTATCAAGAGGTGGTCAGGTTATTAGCAATGAAGTTATTTCAAGAGATACGTATAAAAGACATTAAAATAAAATAATTTAGGAGATGTTTAAAAATTATGATAAAAAAGGACAAAACAAAAATATTATCAGTAACAGTAATAATTCTCTTAATTATATCTATATTGTTTGTAATAAATAATATACCTTTAACTAATGCTAATATTATTGCTTTTAAAGCAACTATAATGTTTGGACTTGATTCTTGTCCAACAAATGATCCAGACTATTACTCTGAAAAAGATATTCATTTTGCAGGTGCTCCAGCTGTAATTACTCCATATAAGTGTGGTGTATGTCGTAAAAATACTAACAGTCCTGATGGTTCTATTCCTAAAATGTGTAAGTCATGTGCAGATATTACAGGAAGATGCGAAGAATGTGGAAAACTAAAAAAATAGCCTTCATTTTGAAGGCTATTTTTACATTGTTAATGTTCCATTAGGGGTATTAGTTATTATTAAAATATCTTCTTCTCTACCATTTTCAGCATTTATATATACAAGGA
>CANQGV010000007.1 GCA_947623475.1 uncultured Clostridia bacterium
TGCTACATCTTTTCCTAGTGCAACAGCAGTTTCTGATTCGCAATCTTCAAATTCAGTACTTTCTAAAACTTCTCTTAAATGTACTGCTTGTCTTTCTTTATTTGGAACTTCTATTCCAACTGCTTGTTTTCCTGGTATAGGAGCTTCTATACGAATTGTTTCTGCTGCTAAATTTAGTGCTATATCATCTGCTAAATTTGCTATTTTACTTACTCTTACACCAACAGCTGGTTTTAGTTCATATCTTGTAATTGCTGGTCCTACTGATACATTTTCAACCTTTGCTGACACTCCAAAACTATACAATGTTTTTTGTAGTTTTGATGCTGTATTTGTTAATGCTTTAGCTCCACCTTTTAATGCTTTTTGTTTTCCTTTGCTTAATATTTCTATTGGTGGACGTTGATAATTTTCATCTTCTACTGTTACTGTATGTTCAAGTTGTAATACTTCTTTTGTATTACTTTCTTTTTCTTTTTCTACTGTGCTAAATAAATTTGATTCTAGTACATCTGGTTGTACTTCTTCTTTTGGAGTGTTTTTAGATAATTTTCCTGCAGCTTTTGTTCCTTTTGTTACATTTGATTCTGTTCCTTCTAATGGCATTCCTCCAAAATTTATTTTTATTTGATCTTCCATTATTTCTTCTTTAGGATCTTCAGTTATTTGTTCAAATATTTTTTTAGCTTTTGCTTTATTTACCTTTTGCGCTTTTTGTGCTCTTTTTGCAACTGGTGATTCATTTCCAACTTCTTCTGTTGCCTCTGCTTTATAACGTTGTTTTTCTTCTCTTCTTTCTTTTATTCTTTCTACATTAGAACTAATAATTTCTGATGTGTCTATTCCAAATGTAAATACTACTAGCATTATAGCTACACCAACGCATAATATAACTGCTCCACTTATTCCTAATAAGTTTACCATTGGAACAGCAATTATAGCTCCTAGTGCTCCTCCTCCTTTTGAAGTCATTCCTATTTGATATGCATCTTTAGCAACTTCTGATAATTCTTTTGATGGATCTAACTCACTAAAAGATATTTCAAACACACTAAATACGACAGAAATGCTAATTAGCATTACTAAAAATAATGCTATTTTCGTTGTTGCATTACTATCACTATCATCACAGGCTATTTTTATTCCTAATGCAAAAATTCCAATAGGAAGAATATATTCCATTATTCCCAACATTCCTCCTAAAACTTCATTTAGTTTATCTCCTACAAATCCTGATTTCGTATATATAAGAGCTGCTAACAATACACTTATTAGTATTATTCCTGCTACCAGCATATTCTTTTTTGTTGCAGCTTGTTGTTTTTTCTTTTTAGTTTTATAACTTCTTTTTCCCTTTGCCATTTTTTATTTTCTACCATCCTTTATTTAAAAATTGGACACTCTTAGAAGAATGTCCTACTTTTACTATTTCAATTCTTTTCTACTTGTTTGTATTGTTTTTATTGTATCTTCTAATGACATTTCCATTAACTTTAGAGCTTCGCTTATATTAGTTTCTAATTTGTTTAAAGTATCATTTAAAACTTTTTCTGTAGTTTCTAATAAGTTGTCTGCATACTCTTTTGTTCCTTTTGATATTTCTCTAGACATTTCATTTGCTGTTTCTATTATTTCTGCCTTTTGATCATATGCTTTTCTTGTAATTTCATGTTCATCTATCATTGCAATAATTCTATTTTCAGCTTCTTTAACAACATCTTCTGCCTCTTTTTCAGCCTCAACTAGTATTCTTTGCCTTTCTTCTTTTACCCATTTTGCTTGTTTTAATTCATCAGGCATTTTTATTCTGATTTCTTTAATTAGATCTAGAATTGTGTCTTTATCTACAATTGTTTTAGAAGTAAATGGCACATTTTTGCTTCCTTCTAATAAATCTTCTAAATCTTCTAGCAAAGTAAATATTTCCATTTTCTGCCCCTTTCTAATTAGACACTTTTTTTAAGAATAAAAATTGATTTCTTCCATATTCTCTTACATCCACTATATCAATTTTTAGACTTCGGATAGTTTCTTTAACTTTTTCTAGTGTGTCTGTTTCTGCAATAATTAATCCGTTTTCTTCTAATATATCTTTTTTTAAAATTATTCGAATCGCTTCATATAATAGATTAGATTTGTATGGTGGGTCTAAAAAAATATAGTCTTGTTTTTCTTTTATTTTTGTTTCTAAAATTTTTTTATAATCTAATTTATATACTTCTGTTTCTTTTTCCATATGAGTCTTTTCTATATTTTTCTTTATAATATTTATTGCGTCTATTGACCTGTCACCTAGTATTACTTTTTTTGCTCCTCTACTTGCTGCTTCTAAACCAATAGCTCCACTACCTGCAAACAAATCCAAAAAGTTAGAGTCTACGATTTCAGTTCCTATTATGCTGAAAAGTGCTTCTTTTGCTCTATCTGTTGTTGGTCTTGTTTGATTTCCTTTTAAAGTATATAAATTTGTACCTTTTGCTTTTCCGACTTATTATCCTCATATTAACAATTCCTTAATTATATTTCTATTTTATCGTTTTTTTTACCAATGTCAATACTATTAACATAAATGTAACATATATTTAATAGTTTTGTAACATAGCTTTTTTATAAAATAATAGCCTTATTTTTTGCAATAATAAAAGACTATCTTTCGACAGTCTTTTGTTTATTTCATATTATTTATTAAAATCTTTTAGTAGTTCCAATTGTGATATTAAAAGTGATTCCATTTTAGCCTTATATATGTCAAATTGTTTTTTTATGTCTTCCTTTTCTTTTTGTAAAGAACTAACTTCTATTTTTAAATCATCTAATTCTTTTTGGGCGACATTTTTTGCATCTTTTACAATCTGATCTGCTTTTTGTTTTGCTACATTCTTAACATCTTCTGCTGTTGTCTGTGCCATTACTAATGTATTTTGTAATGTGTCTTCTATAGATTTATAATGTTCTAGGCTTGCACTTATTTCTGAAATTTCTTTTTTTAGTTTCATAACTTCTTTATAATTTTTTGTATAGTCAACTGTTAATTCATCTAAGAAGTCATCAACTTCATCCACACTATAGCCATTCATCATTTGCTTTGAAAATTTCTTATTTTCTATATCTAACGGCGTAATCATTTTTTACCTCCTAACTGCAAGCGCGCAAAAATCCCATCTTTTAATTTACTCCATTATTTTTTAACCATGAAACAGATAATTTGCTTTTCATTTCTTCTCTTGCCATTTCATTTGTAATTTCGTAATTAGCTGGTGCTACTAATAAAATAGAGTTTGATACTTTTTGAATGTATCCATCTAGAGAGTATGCTCCTCCACTAATAAAGTCGACAATACGTCTTCCAACATCTTTATTTACATATTCCAAGTTTACTATTACAGATTTCTTTTCTTTTAAGAAATTGCATATTTCACTTGCTTGTTCAAAAGTAGTTGGTTGAGATATTACCATTTTGACAGAATTAGTTTGAGCTTGTGGCATTGATACTACTTTGTCTTTTGATTTTCTATTTCCAAATAGTTTTCTACCTTCTTCTGCTGTTTCTTCCTCTTCTTCATAATCATAAATGTTTTCATCCTCGTACTCTTCTGGCTCTGCTGAATCCATACCAAAAAGATCAAATAATTTGTTCATTACTGCTGACATAAAAAAACCTCCTAATTTACTTTCCTTTGTATTTTATATACCTAGTATCCACTTTTTTAAATCAATTGTCAATAGTTTTTGTTAATGTCACGAATTCTTAACACTTGTGTAACATTTATGTAATATTGTCTAGTTTACTTAGATCTGGATTCACTAGTACTTCATCAAACATTGAAATCTTTTTATATGAATTTATTTCTTTGTCAGTAAAGCCTAAATTTTTAAGTTCTTCAGTATTATATGCTGTAATAATAGAATAATCATCATTTTGTTTTTTTACCTTTATTAAATTTTTATCTAAATATCCTGCTCTATTTCTGACTACATAATTTAGTCCATCTTCATTTATTATCGCTTGATTTGGTACTTTTAACCCTGTATATTCCCACCAAATCAAATCAATTGATACTTTTCTATAATTAGTAAGCTCGTTTATTTGATTTTTAAATTCTAAAACAAGTAAAGTTTCTCCATTTTCTTGTTGTGCTAAATGTACTATTTTAGCATCTATTTTCATATTGTTTGATATTCTTATTTTTATACTGTCTCCTATTTTAGAATTTTTTGCTTCTTCTGAATTTGAAATCACTGCAACATAACATTTAAACGAATCTATTATTTTTCCTGCTTCTTCATTTGTTGCTATAATTTTTCCTGTTTTTAAATTTAGGTTTTCTAAATATTCTTTATTTAATTCTACAAAGTTATTAGGTGTTAGTTTTTCTTCTAGTCCATCAACTCTATATGATACAATTCCACTACTTGGAGCTACTATATATTCAGCTCCCGAATTTAATTCATTTTCATATTTACTTCTCTCTGCTATCAATTGATTCAAAAATGATCCTTTAGGACTTAAATCTCCTGCTATTTTTGCTTTTTTAGTTACTAATTCATTTATTTCTTTATAGTCTTCTTCTAATTTAGATACATCTATTGTATCTCTTATTTTTTCTATCTTTTCGTCAATTTGATCTTCAATTATTTTCATATCTGATGTATATGCACCTGTTTCACTTGCCATTACATCTTGTATCTTTTGGTCTAATTCAGATATTTGTGATTTTAACTTATCTTCATTTTTACTATAATAACGAAATATTGATTCTCCTTTTGCTGTTTTTTCCCCTTCTGTTTTTATTTTCTCCATTCCATTTGCATAGTTTTCACCTTTTATTACTTGTTCATTACGTATAATATATCCTACATCTGTTTCTTCTTGATATACTTCTCCTTCTTCTATTGTAAAGGTATCAGTTGGATGTTTTATTAGTAGAAAAATAGCATAGCAAACATAAATACTAATAGCTATAAGTACAATCATAGCTATTAGCTTTTTGTCAATAACATTTTTCTTGACATTTTTTTTAATGTTTTTTTTCTTTTTTAGATTTTTTCTTTTTTTGTCCAACTTATTCCCTCCAAAATAATTTCTATATTATTTTGTATTTCATTTGTTCCATCAAGCCACTTAGTTTGTTTATTTTTTCTAAACCATGTTAATTGTCTTTTAGCATATCTTCTTGTGTCTTGTTTTATTTTTTCTATCATCTCTTCTTTAGTTAATTTGTTTTCAAGATATTCTACTACTTCTTTATATCCTAAACCTTGCATTGCAGTTGGGAAAGTTTTATATTTTTGTAAAATTGATTTTACTTCTTCAATTAAACCTTCTTTTATCATAATATCAACTCTTTTATTTATTCTGTCATATAATAATTCTCTTTCCCAATTGATTGCATATACATAGTAATCAAATTCAACTTCTTTTTTTCTAGATTCAGCCTCTTGCTCAGTTTTAGTTTTTCCTGTAGCTTTATATATTTCTAGAATTCTTAGAATTCTTTTTTTGTCATTTTTACTAATTTTTTTCATAGCCTGTTCATCAATTTGAACAGCTTTTTTATATAATTCTTCTAGTCCTTGTTCTTCTACTTGCTTTTCTAATTCTTTTCGATACTCTTCATCAAATTTGATTTCTGGATATTCGATTTCATATATTAAACTATCTATATATAGACCAGTTCCGCCAACAACTATTGCTGACTTTCCTTTTTTTATTATTTCTCTTATCGCTTTTTTTGCATCAACTTTAAAATCTGCTACACTATATCTTTCATCAGGAGAAATATTATCTATTAAATAATGTTTTATTCCTTGCATTTCTTCTTTAGTAGGTTTTGCAGTTCCTATATTCATGTATTTATATATTTGCATAGAATCTGCAGATACAATTTCTCCCTGTATTTGTTTTGCTAATTCTATTGACAAAGCTGTTTTTCCTGATGCTGTTGGTCCACAAATTACCACTACTTTTGGTTTTTCCATTTTTGTTACTTCTCTCCTCTTGTTTTTTTATTTCTAACGTAAATTATTATATACATCTATTATTCCACTTTGAATATCTTTTAAGTAAAAATATTCTATAATTATTGCAAGTATAAATATTATTAAAATAATAGTAAATTTATTTTTTGCTGTTTTTTGATCTATTGTTCCACTATTTATTCTTCCTAGAATTTTTGCAATATATTGCATTAGTATAAATCCATTTATCGGTGTAAAAACTGCTACAAGTAAATTTCTAACTGGAACTACCATTTCTTTTTTTTCATACTCAATTCCTACTTGTGAAATTGCACATAATATATATGTTATTATTGTTATCGCTATTAAAGATATTAGTATATATGCTATTTTTTTATTTTTTCCTACAGATTCTAAGTTATTCCATGTCCATCCTATCAACACTAAAAACAATATAACTATGACTACATATATTATACTTGACATTATTTTCTCCTTTTCTAATTTTATTTTCTTGAGAATTTTCTTTCTATATCATATTGTGTCATTTTTATAGCAGTTGGTCTTCCATGTGGACAAGTAAATGGATTTGCTAAACGTAATAATTTATCTAATAAAGCATGTACTTCTTTTTCATCTAATGCCATATGTGCTTTAACAGCAGCTTTACATGCAACTGTTGCAATGAATTTTTCTTCTTTTTCTTGTTTAGCTGTTCTTGCTACTGTGTTTATTTCATCAAGTGTTTCTAAGAATAATTCTTTAGTATCTAAATCTAAACATAAACTTGGACATCCTGTTAATTTTATTGTGTTTTCTCCAAACTCTTCTAATTCAAAACCAGCTTTTCTAAACATATCCATATTTTCTTTTGCTACATCCATTTCTTTATGTGATAGAGTTATAACATCTGGTAATAGTAACATTTGACAATCTCTTTTGTCATCACTATAGTAATTCTTTTTTACTTTTTCATACATTATTCTTTCATGTGCTGCATGTTGATCAAGTATATATAATTCTTTTTCCATTTCTAAAATAATGTATGTTTTAAAAGCAATACCTATAAATTTATATGTTGGTAATTGATATTCACCATTTTCATCTTCTTCAAAAATTGTTACATTGTCTTTTACTATATCTATTGCTTTTGTTTTTTCTTGCATTATTTTTCTTTCTTCTTCTTGTCTTATTTCTTCTTCTGTTTTTGGCATAGTACCAAATAATTTTGCATACATTTCTCTAAAGTCTTCTGTTACTACTTCTGGAGTTTCTTCTAACTGATTGATTTTATCATTTATATATTCTAATTTTTCTTCTTTTTCTTTGTTTTTATTTTTTTGTAATGCTTTTGGTAATTCTTCATCAATTTCTTCTTCTATTTCTTTATCATTATTTGTTGTTTGTTCTTCATTTTTTATTTCTTCTTGATTTTCTGTTTTTTCTTCATTTACTATAACTTCTTTATCATCTTTTTGTGTTTCGTTTTCTATCTCTTCAATTTTATCTTTTAATTCATTTTCTAATTCTTCAACAACTTCTTCTTTTGTCTCTTGTTCACTTTCTTTTACATCTTCAGGTGTTTTGATTTTCTCTTCCACTTCTTGTTTTAGTTCTTCTGGTGTATATTCACCTGAAATGATTTTGCTATTTTTTTCTTTTATTTTTTCTGCTTTTCCTAAGAAACTTGCTACTTTTTGATCTAGTTCTGCTCTTTGTTCTTCTGTAAATTCCATATCATCAATTTCATCTACATCAAATTTTCTTGTTTCTGTTTGAGGCTCTTCTTGTTTTTTGTCTGTTCCTATTTCTTTTTCTATTTCATTTTTCATTTTTTTAAGTTCTACTAATACTTCTGAAGCGTCCATATCTTCATCTTTTAAATTGTCTTCTGAATTATTTTCATCTTTTTTACTTTTATATACATCTTCTATTATATTATTAGTTTTCATTTTGCTTTCTTCTTCTGTATATTGTTCTATTTTTCTACTTTGTCTAGAAAGTCCAAATAATCCCTTATTGTTTTTTTCTTGTTCTTTTTCTCTCATTTTTTCTGCTAATCTTTCTTCAAATGATTTTTCTCTTCTGTTTAATTGTCTTTGTATTTCAGCTGGTGTTTGCTTTTTATTTTCTTCTTTAGAAGTATTTTTTATTAAATCTGCTTTTAATAAAGTATCTTTTATGCTGTGGTATATTGCTTGGAATACTTTATTTTCTTCTTCAAATCTTACTTCTAATTTTGCTGGGTGTACATTTACATCAACCTTATTTGGATTTATTTCTAAGTCTAAAATAACGAATCCAAATTTTCCAATTGGTATTAACCCTTTATACCCTTGTGCTGTTGCTGTTGATAAAATTTTATCTTTTATATATCTTTTATTAACAAAAAACAATTGATTGTTTCTGTTTGATCTTGCTATTTCTGGTTTTCCTATTACCCCTTTTATGTTTATTCCTTCATATGTATAACTTACTGGTAATACTCCTTGTGCTACATCTTTTCCATATATGCTATATATTACATCTTGTATTTTTCCATTTCCCGTTGTTTGAATTACAGTTTTCCCACCATTTATTAATTTAAATGCAACACTAGGATTTACTAAAGCTATTCTTGTTATTACATCTTCTATATATCCTGTTTCAGTGTAATCTTTTTTTAGAAATTTATATCTTACTGGTGTATTAAAAAATAAATCTGTTACTGTTATTGATGTTCCGTTTGGGCAACCTACTTCTTGTTTTCCTAAAATATTTCCTCCTGATACTATAACTTTATATCCTGCTGGTTGTGTTTCAGGTTTAGAAACAACTTCAACATTAGCAACTGCTACAATACTTGCTAAAGCCTCACCTCTAAATCCCATTGAAGTTACTGTATCTAAATCATCTGCTGAACGTATTTTACTTGTTGCATGTCTTTCAAATGCTATTTCTAAATCATCTTCTGCTATTCCTTTTCCATTATCTGTTACTTTTATATAAGAGATTCCACCATTTTTTATTTCTATTGTTATTTTATCAGCCCCTGCATCTATTGAGTTTTCTACCATTTCTTTTACAACTGATGCTGGTCTTTCAATAACCTCACCAGCTGCTATTTTATTTATAGTTAACTCATCTAACAATACAATTTTTCCCATCTTTATTTTTTCCTCCTATTTTTCTCGCTTGTATACCATGTTATTATATCATTACTATATTATTTTTTACAAGTGTTTTTTACAACAAAAACCATACCTGAATTTTTTTGTATTTACTACAATAAAAAAAGAGCCTTTCGGCTCTTTTTTATGCTCTTGGATGCGCTTTTTTATAAATATTTTTTATTCCTTCATCTTGGAATTGCATATATACTTGTGTTGATGATATATCTGAATGTCCTAACATCATTTGTATTGCTTTTAAGTCTGCTCCATTTTGTAATAAATGTGTTGCAAATGAATGTCTTAATATATGTGGTGTTATATCTTTTGTTATATGTGCTTGTTCTTTATAATATTTTATTATTTTCCAGAATCCTTGTCTTGTTAATCTTCTTCCGTTTATATTAACAAATAAAGCTTTTATTGTTTCATCTTTTACTAATATGTCTCTTGCTTTTTCTATATAATCTTTCAATGCTTTTAATGAAATTTTTCCTAAAGGGATATTTCTTTGTTTTTTTCCTGTACGACAAGTTACAAATCCTTCTTCTAGATTAACATCATCTATATCTAATGATATAATTTCTGTTACTCTCATTCCTGTTGCATAAGCAAATTCTAACATTGCTTTATCACGTATTCCTTTTAAATCAACATCTTTTGGTTGCTCTAAAAGTAATGACACTTCTTTGAATGTTAGTGTGCTTGGTGCTTTCTTTTCAATTTTTGGTGATTGTATATTTTCAGTAGGGTCTTTTCTTACTTTCTTATTTTTTAATTCATATTGATAAAAAGAACGAATTGAAGCAATGCATCTAGATATTGTAGACGCTTTTTTTCCTTGTTCTTGTAAGTGTTCAATATATTCTTTCATTGTATTTTCATTTGCTTTGTTATAGTTTATTCTATTTTTTTCTAAGTACTCTCTATATTGTCTTATATCTCTCTTGTACGATTGTAATGTGTTATTTGATAACTTTTTTTCGTTCTCTAAGAAATCAAAAAATAATTTTAATTGTTTTTCCATTATTATTACCCCTCATCTATTAAAATAAATTATTAACATAAACTACTTATGTTATATCAAACTATTAAAAAAAAGTAAATAGATTTTTTCATTTTTTTATAAATATTTTGCAATTAATAGTATAAAATTTGTTGTTACAAAGGTTTTGATAATTGAAGATAACATTAGAGCCATCAGCATTACCAAAGAAAAAAATGTGTGTCTAATTATTTCAATTTTTATGTTATTTTTCTTTTTATCTCTTATAATTGACTTATATAGTTTAAAACAGCTAACTCCAATTGCTATTATAATTGGAATTGATACAATATTATGTAACAGTAATGAAGATAATATAAAAGATATTCCTTTTGTGTTTCCAAGAGTAAGTATTGAGGCTGCTATTGTGTATCCTAAGCAAAATCCTTTATATGCTATAATCATTATAACTATTGGAATTCCAATTATTGTTGTTCCTAAAAACCATAATACAATTACTAATAAAGTATTTTGAATTATACTATTTTTCAACATTGTCATATATTGTATATTTTGAGTATTTTTTAATCCTTCAATACTTGATGAAAAATAATTTGTGATTTCTTGTGCTTGATTTTCATTTATATTGTTTATAAAAAATACTCCCAAAAATATTCCAATAATAAACATTAGTGTAATTGTTATATATTCTTTTTTATTATTTATAATATGTTCAATTATGATTTTTCTTAATGTTCCTGCTTTCTTTTTCATAAAAACTCCTTATATTTTATACATAATGTGTATTCAATAAGAAATTTTTTAGAACTAAAATTTAAGCTTTTTTCACCTCTATTTTTCCATATACTCCTCCACCTCCGGAGTGTATTTTCATTTTTCCATCTCTAGCATTTACTATGTTTGTTGCTACTTTTTCACCAACAACACCTTCAATGTCATCTTTTGATAATTTATGTAATATATTCATTTCTGTTTCAAAATTGTTTAATAATTTATCAATTGTTTTTCCTCCAACACCTGGTATAAATTGTAATGGTATTTGGTAAATATATGGTGGTCTATTTTTAGGACTTATACTTTTCTTTTTATCTTGAATTAATTCAATTCTGTCAAATACTCCAAATGTTACTTTTTTACTTCCACATTTAGGGCATTCTGTTACAGGCTCTTTTGTTTCAATTGATGTTTCACAATTGTCGCAATATGTTCTATGATATTTCCCTAATTTTGGATCTAATCCATAATTTGCAATTATTTTTCTTCCATCTTCATTTTTTAATGCTTTTACAACTTCTTTAAAAGATATATTTTCTACTAACATTTTATTGTATTCTCTAGCTATTTTTGGTAAAGAGTGTGCATCTGAATTTGTTACAAATGTTTTTTCTTCTAATTCTGAAATTGTATCTGCTAATTTTGTATCAGAACTCAACCCTAGCTCTATTGCAAATATTTTATTGTACTTTTCTTTAAATATATCTTTTATTCTATCTGTACAATTTCCATAATAGCTTTTATATGGTGTAAATACATGCGCTGGAATCAATATTCCATTATATTTTTCTACAATATCTATCAACTCATATCCTGATACATCAGATCTTTGTGTACTTAATGTTATGTTTTTTATGTGTGTACTCATTTCTTTTGAAAAAGCTTTTATGTCTTTTAAATATGGGAAAAAGCATATGTTATGGGCACTTCCACATTTTCCATTTCTTCCTTTTTCAGAAGTTTCTACTTCACTTCCTAATAGAATACATACTTTATCTTTATAAATTATTCCTCCATCTTCTAATTCATATGCTTCACCTGTTTTTAAAAAATCTTCTATATCTTCTATTACATATGGTGAAGCACAATCTATTATTCCTACTATTTGAATTCCTTTTTTGTTTGCACATTCTTTTGCAATATTTGCAAAGTTTAAAGATCTTGCTGCTGTTATTTTCACTGGTTTTCCATTTTCACTTCTCCCTATATGAACGTGTAAGTCTGCAAATACTTCATACATTACTTTTTATCTCCCTTCTTTTATTAGTACATTTTTTATTTAATAAACAAGTTAAAACGAGGCATTTACTCCTCGTTTATCTTTCTTTTTCTTCTGTGCTTATCATTTGCCCCATAATTTTTCTTGTTGTTTCTTGACTAAATAAAGATCTATTAGGGTCTTCTACTTCTTCTATTCCGTTTCTTTTTTGATTCTATTTTTATACACCTTAGATATTCATCTATATCTGGCTCAAAATCATAAGTTATTTTTCTTATAAATTCTTTTACTTCTTTAGATTCATTATATATTTTTATCAATTTCTTTAGTGTTCCTGTTTTGTTGGTTTCACCAACTTCAACTGTTTCAATTTCATGTGCAAATGATATAAATGTATTTAAATATCTATTATATTTATCTTTTAAGTTTCTATGTTCTAATAGAACTAGTGCTTCATCTGGCTTAAATCCTATTCTTTCTTTTCTGTCTAATAACATTCCACCATATTGATCTACTAATTCTAATACATCACTTTCTTTACTTCTTGGTCCACTTTCACTATATCTATTTACTTGTTCACAAACTGTGCAGATTTGTTCATCAAAACCTAATGATCTTAGATAGTCAGCTCCTTCTTTTGCATATGATTTTACTTTATCTATCTCCTGAGGATTATCATTCTTTTTGCAATTACATAAAAGACATGCTGTTAGAACTACATTTTTATCTACATCTAGATCTCTATAATTCATAAATAATTTTGCAATTTCTGTTTTAAATACAACTGACTTGTCAAAAAATAAGTTTTCTCTTTTAGCGAGATAATATTCAATTTCCATTTTTGCTATTAAATCTTCTTCACTTAATAAATATTCTGCAAAGCTTTCCATATTTTCTCTCCATTTTATCCATAGTTATACCCTTACATTTTTATTATAATTTAATTCTTTTTTTATTTCAACAATTTTTACCAAATGTCATAAAACTGTAATATTTGAAAACATTTAGACATTTTTTATCGCTCCTGTTGCTAATTCGTCGCAACGGTTGTTATATTCATTATCTGCATGTCCTTTTACTTTAATAAATTCTACATTATGTGTTTTTGTAAGTGCATATAATTCTTGCCATAATTCTTGATTTTTTACTGGTTTTTTATCAGCTGTTTTCCAATTATTTTTTACCCAATTGTAAATCCACCCTTTATCAAATGCATTTACAACATATGCACTATCACTATATAACTGTACTTCACATGGAAATTTTAATAATTTTAATGCTTCTACTACTGCTGTTAATTCCATAACATTATTTGTTGTATCTTGTTTAGATCCTGATATTTCTTTTTTGTTATCTTTATACATTAATACTGCACCCCATCCTCCTGGTCCTGGATTTCCTGAACATGCTCCATCTGTATATATTGTTACTTTTTCCATTTTTACCTCCAATTGAATTTTATTGATTTTTATGGTATGATTATACTAATATTTTTAGGATTATACAAGTTTAAAATAATTTAATGCAAATATATTTTAGAAAGGAATATAGTTTTATATGAGTAAAATTTTAGGAATTGTAGCTGAATATAACCCTTTTCATAATGGGCATTTATATCATTTAAAAGAATCTAAAAAAATAACGAATGCTGATTATACTGTAGCTGTAATTAGTGGGAATTTTACTGAACGTGGAGATACTTCTTTAGTAAACAAATGGATAAAAACTGAAGCAGCTTTAAATAATGGGATTGACTTAGTTATTGAACTTCCTGTTTTATATGCTAATTCAAGTGCTGAAAATTTTGCAGATGGTGCAGTTAAAATTTTAAATTTACTTGGTGTTGATTATATTTCTTTTGGATCAGAGAGTGATGATATTGAAACTTTTAATAAAATTGCTACAATTCTTAATAATGAGCCTAAAGACTATAAAATTCTTCTTTCTAAAGAACTATCTACAGGTATTTCTTTTCCAAAAGCTCGTGAAAATGCTTTGAAGAAATATTTAAAACTTTCAAGTTTACCACTTTCTAGTCCTAATAATATTTTAGGTATAGAATATTTAAAATCTTTGAAAAAACATAATTCAAATATTAAACCAATTATAATAAAGCGTTATGAATCTAATTATAATGATTTAAATTATTCTGGAAACATTGCTAGTGCAACAGCTATTAGAAATCTTATTGAAAACAAAGATTATGAAAAATTAAAAAAATTATTGCCTGATAGTTCTTATAAATTATTAATGAATGAAATAAAAAACAATAATATTATTCCAAATTTATCTTGTTTTGAAAAAGAAATTATTTATTCATTAAGAAAAATGTCTCTTGATGAAATTTCTAATTTGCCTGATGTCTCTGAAGGATTACAAAATACTATAAAAAAAGCTTCTATTAATTGTAATTCTTTATCAGATATTTTGAACTCTATAAAATCTAAACGATATACACAAACTAGAATACAAAGAATACTTTTATATGCATTACTTGGTATTTCTAAAAAAGATATTGAACTTTCTAAAAAAGTTTTACCTTATATTAGAGTTTTAGGTTTTAATGAAAATGGAAAAACTATTTTATCTAAAATTTTAAAATCAAATACTGAGTTGAAAGTTATAACTTCTGTAAAGAAATTTAATGATTCAAATACAGATAAAAATTTACAAACTTTATTAGATAAAGATATTTTAGCAACTAATATATATTCACTTGCTTGTAATAATTTTATAGGAAATCAAGATTTTACTACTATGTTAATTACAAAAAAAATAACGAATTAGAAATTTTCTAATTCGTTATTTTATTTTTTATTTTGTTGTTACCCATTTTATTAAATCCATATTAGCTGGCTCTATTAACATTTCATGTTTTGGCATTACTCTGAAAGTATAACCATAATTTCCACCTGTTGTTAATTTTATTTTTGCAATAAATTCATATTTCTTTTCTTTTTTATTTTCTTTATCTAATGTCATAGGTATAATTTCAACATTTTCAACTACACCATTTTCTAATATTTTTCCATAATATACTTCTACTGTTACATTTTCTATGTTAATATTTGGTAATTCTACTTCACATCTTACCTCAATATTATTACCAGCATCTAAAGTAATATTATCTAAATTATTTTTTTGTTCTATTTTTATATCTTTCCAGTTATTTTTTGTGTCTTTTTTCCATGAATTAAATTCTGCTACCTTATCTATATCATGGAAATATTTATTTGTTTTTTCACATAATGGCATATATAGTTTATTTGTGTAATCTACTAACATTCTTGATGTACTATATTTTCCTCCTGTTGTTATTATTGAATTTTTCATTATTTCTACCCAATCTTTTGAAATTCCATTTCTGTCTTTATTGTAATATGTAGGTATTATTTTTTCTTCTAATGTATAGTACATACTTTCACTATCAGCTATATCTTGTGCTTCATATGAATCATATTCTGCATTTGTTCCAATTGTCCATCCGTTATCTCCTGTATATCCTTCAGCCCACCATCCATCTAATACACTGAAGTTTACAACACCATTAACAGATGCTTTTTGTCCACTTGTTCCAGAAGCTTCCATAGGTCTTCTTGGATTGTTAAGCCATAAATCTACACCACTTACTAAATATCTTGACATTCCCATATTGTAATCTTCTAATATAAATATCTTTCCTTTAAATTGTGGCATCATTGAAATTTCATGTATATATTTTATAAGATCATGACCTTCTCTGTCTGCTGGATGTGCTTTTCCTGCAAAAATTATTTGAACTGGTTTTTCATCATTATTTAATATTTGTGTAATTCTTTCTAAATCTTTAAATATTAATGTTGCTCTTTTATATGTAGCAAATCTTCTAGCAAATCCTATAGTTAAAGCTTCTGGATTTAATTTTGATGTTATTTCATTTATTTCATCATAACTATATCCATATCTTCTAAGTCTTTCTATTGTATGATTTTTTATGTATTTTATTAGCCTTGCTTTTCTTTCTTGATGTACCTCCCATAATTTGTCATTTGGTATATTTTTTATTTTTGTCCATACATTTTCATCATGTATATCATCTTGCCAATATGGCGTTAAATATTTATTATATAGTTCCTTCATTTTTGGTGATAGCCATGTACATGTATGTACTCCATTTGTTACATAAGAGATTGGAGATTCACTTGGTGCAATATTTGGCCATACTTCTCCAAATAGTTCTCTTGATACTGCTCCATGTAATTTACTTACACCATTTTTCTTTCCAGCTATTTTTAATGCTAATATTCCCATATTAAATCCTGGCTCTAATTCTTTTGTAGGCTTCATTCCTAATTTTAAGAATTCTTCACGACTTAATCCTAAGCGTGGCCAAAAATCTTTAAAATATTTTTCTACTAATTCTATTGGAAATATATCATTTCCTGCTGGTACTGGTGTATGTGTTGTAAATACTGTTTTTGCTGTTGTTATATCTCTTGCAACTTCGAAAGATACTTGTTTTTCACTTATTAAATTTTTCATTAATTCTAATGTTAAAAATGCTGAATGTCCTTCATTCATATGGAAGATTGTTGGATTTAGTTTTAAAACTCCTGTTAATAAGTTTGTTCCTCCCATTCCTAAAACTATTTCTTGGCGTATTCTCATTTCTTGATCTCCACCATATAATTTTAGTGTAACATCACGATCTTCTTCATTATTTTTATCTATATCTGAATCTAATAAGTATAAAGTAACTCTTCCTACATTTACTTGCCATACTTTTAGATATATTCTTCTTTTTGGGAATTTTATATATATTGTTAAATCATCACCTTTTTCATCCTTAACTGGAGATATTGGTAAATCATATATATCAACGTTTTTGTATTCATTTTCTTGTTGACCATAGCCATTTATTTTTTGTGTAAAATATCCATGTTTATATAGTAATCCTACTGCTACCATTGGAATTCCTAAATCACTTGCTGATTTTAAATGATCTCCTGATAAAATTCCTAATCCACCAGAATAAATAGGCATAGTTTCATCTAAGCCATATTCTGCTGAAAAATATGCAATTAAATCTTTTTTATTATTTGGATAAGTATTGCTAAACCACGTATTTTTACTGTTCATGTAGTTTTCAAAATTTTCTACAATCCTGTCATATTCACGTAAAAATGTTGTATCTCTTGTAACATATTCAAGTTTTTCTTGTGATACTAGCTTTAAGAATTTAATTGGATTTTTGGAACAATTTTCCCATAAATCTTCATCTATTTTTTGAAATAACTTTAAGAATTCTGTATTCCATGACCACCATAAATTATTTGCGATTTTTGATAATTTTTCAATCCTTTTAGGTAATTGTGGATTGACTGTTATTCTATTGAATACATACATTTATTTTATTCCTCCTTCGTAAACTTGCCTTGCTTTTTCCTATGCTTAACAATTATATTATCTATTAAATCTTTTTATTTGTCAATAAAATTTATGATTTAATTTTATTGTAATAATCTTACTATATCTTGATACATTACTATTATTGAAAGTGTAATTAGTAATGAAAAACCTACTAACTGTATATATGCTTCTGTTTCTTGTTTCATTGGTTTTCTTCGTATTGCTTCTATTAATAATATTATTAGTTTTCCACCATCTAATGCTGGTATTGGTAATAGATTTGTAACTCCTAGTGAAACTGATATAACAGATAGCAAAATAGAAAATTCATAAAATCCATTTGTTTGTGATATTATTTGTCCTATTCCTACTGGTCCTACCATTTCTTTTACTCCTGTTTGCCCAGTTACTAATTGTTTTAAACTATCTAATAATAACATTATAAATTTTATTGTTTCTTGTGTTCCAAATAAAGCAATATAAACAAGTATTCCAAATAATATATTTACAGTTGCTCCTGCTAAAACTATTGCTATTCGTTTTGGTATACTTGCTTTTGAAAAGGATCTTTCATCTTCTGATTCTTCATCTTCCCCTTCCATCTTGACATATCCACCTAGTGGCAATAATCTTAAAGTATATAGAGTTTCTTTTCCCTGTTTTTTTAATATTTGTGGTCCAAATCCTATTGAAAATTCATTTACTTTTACTTTGCATAATTTTGCAACACAAAAATGTCCACTTTCATGTATTATAATTAAAAATCCTAATAATACTAATAATTTAATAATTACTATTAGAAAAGATA
>CANQGV010000008.1 GCA_947623475.1 uncultured Clostridia bacterium
ACAGATGGTGTAGTTCTATCACCTTCTGCGTTTGGTATTACTACTGCTTCTCCTCCTTCCATTACAGCTACACATGAATTTGTTGTTCCTAAGTCAATTCCTATGATCTTTCCCATTTTAATATCCTCCTTATAATGTTTTTATATATTTAAATTTAAAAATTTATAAACTAATTTATTTTGTAATCAATACTATTTTATTGATTTTTAATTTGCTACAACTACCATAGAATGTCTAATAACTTTAGTTCCTATTTTATATCCTTTTCTATATTCAGTTGCAATTTCTTTTTCTCCTAAATTTTCATCTTGAATGCTACTTACTGCTTCATGTAATTCAGGATCAAAAGTTTCTCCTACTGCTTTTATTTCTTCTACTCCATTTGCTGATAACACATCTTTAAATTGTTTTAATACTAATTCTATTCCTTTTTTGTATTCTTCATCTTGTGTTTCAACTTTTAAAGCATTTTCTAAATTGTCCAATACTGGTAATAAACTACTTACAATATCTGAAAGTATAGAATTATATAACATACTTCTTTCTTTTTGACTTCTTTTTCTATGGTTTTCAAATTCTGCAAGAATTCGTTTATACCTGTCTGTTATATCTTCAAGTTCTCTTCTGTTTTCTTGAAGTAATTCTTGTGCACTTTTTTCACTATCATTTTCTTCAACTTCTACTTCTTCAACTATTTCTTCATTTACTTCTTCATTATTTAACTCTTCATTATTTTTTTGTTCTTCGTTATTCTCTTCCATTTTTCTTCCTTCCTTTTTATTATTCATATTTTATATGATTTTAATCTTTTATTTGATTTATATTTATAAATCTTTTAATTTTTTGTTTATATATTTCATTACTGATATAACTTTTGAATAATCCATTCTTTTTGGACCTATAATTCCAATAGTTCCCATATCTTTATTTCCTATTTTATGTCTAAAGGTTACTACACTAAAATCTTTTAATTCTTCTTTTTGATTTTCTTCACCTATATATACGTTAATGTCTTCTGCTAGTCCTGATTCAAGTACATCTTCTACTAAATCTTTTCTATCTAATACATTTATAAAGTTTTTTGCAACTTCTAGACTATTAAACTCTGGTAAATCAAATGCATTATTTGCACCTTTCAAGTATAACTGATCTTCTTGTTCTAAAACTTTTTTTATTTGCTCTATTATAGGTTTTATTACTTTTACACTATAACTCATCTCATCATATAAATATTCTTCTAATGGTCTATCTATTGTTTCTAATGGTTGATTCTTTAGTTTTTGATTAAACATATAATTCATAGTTTCTACTTGTTTTTCATTTATGTCTTCTTCAAATTTTATTATTGTTTCTTTTATCATTTCAGTATTTGTTATTATTATTGCTAGCATCATTCTTGGGTTTATTAAAACAAATTTTAATTCTTTAATCAACTGTGTTTTTGTTTTTGGACCTATTGATACTGTTGTATAATGAGTTACTTCTGAAATTGTACTTGCTGTTACTTTAGTTAAATCTTCTATCTCATTTACTTTTGTTTCTAATTTTTCACTTATATATTTTATTTCTTCCATACTTATGTTGTCATCTTTTAATAATTCGTCAACATAGTATCTGTAACCTTTTTCTGATGGTATTCTTCCTGAAGAAGTATGAGTTTTTTCTAAAAAACCAATCTTCTCCAAATCTGCCATCTCATTACGAATTGTTGCGCTACTATATTGTAAATGTTCTTTTTCAATCAAAGCTTTAGAACTTACTGGCTCTGCTGTATTTACATATTCTTCTACAATAGCTTGTAAAACTCGTTTTTTACGATCATTTAACAATTCCATCACCTCTTTTAGCACTCTTTGTATTTGATTGCTAACCTTTTCCTATCATATATATTTTTTTAGCACTTGTCAATAGTTTCTGCTAAATTTGTTTGTGAATTTTTTGTGCCTAAAATTATAATAAGGACTTCTAATTTTGAAGTCCTTATTTTTATCAATTATTTTTTAAAGTACTGCTCCAATTATTCCTGCATCATTTCCTAAAACTGCTGTTACAATATCTAGTTTTTCTCTTTTATTAAATAATAAGTTTTTATCAATAATATTTTTCTTTAATTTATTTAATAAGATATTTTCGAAAAACACAAAACTTCCTCCAATACCTACTGCTTCTGGTTCAAAGATATTTATTAAATTTGCAATTCCTATTGATAAATAATCTATAAATTCTTGCACTGAAGTTTCTTCTCTCCCTGAACGAAGCATTGACAAAAGTTCTTGTCCTCTTGTGCTTTCTGTAAGTCCCCATTCTTTTCTTAATGCATTTTTTAGTATTTTCATTGAAGCATATCTTTCAAAGCATCCGTGGTTACCACACTTACACTCTCTACCATCTTTTTCAATTATCATATGTCCTATTTCTAGTCCTGGATATTTACCAGTATCTAATAGTTTTCCATCTATTATTACAGCCCCACCTATTCCTGTTCCTAATGTTAAAAATAAAACTCTGCTTTTTCCTTTTAATGCTCCTAATTTATTTTCTGCAAGTGCTGCACATTTAGCATCATTTCTAATTTTTATAGGCATTCCTATTTGTCTTTCTAGAATTTGTTGTAAATTATATTGTTCAAATCCTAAGTTTACAGATTTTAATATTGTTCCATCATATATTGTTCCTGGTACTGCAATTCCTATTTCTTCTATTTCGTTTTTCATCCTTAGTTTGTTTACATTTTCAATTATATAATCTTCAATATGGCGTCTTATATCTTCCTTTTCTACTTCTGTTAATCTTTTTTCAACTTTTTCTACAATTTTATTTTCGTAATTTATAAGGCCTATTGCTATATGACTTCCACCTAAATCTATTCCTATTTTCATTTAATTCTCCTTTCTGGTTAATGAATTATTATACTAAAAAAACAACTAATTTAATGAAATGCATTTTCATAAAAATTAATTGTTTTTTTGTTTTTAAACATCGTAAGCTGAGAATAAGAAATTTCCCATGTAAACTTGTATACAAGGAACTAGAACTACGATTACGAAGAATATTAAAACTACACCTACTATTGCATAAACAACTTCTGGTAATACTGCCATAATCTTGTCCATTATTTGGTTTATATCTATTTCCATGTATTCTATCAATTTTTCCATCATTTCTGTTAAGTCTGTCTGCATTCCTATTTTTAACATCTCTACTATCATTGGTGAAGCTAATCCTGATTTTTCAATTGGCTCAATCCATGAGCTTCCTATTAAAACATTGTTTATAGATGTTTCTATTACTGATAATAGTACATAGTTTTTTATTACACTTTTACTAACCTCTAATGCATCTTGAATTCTCATTCCATTTTGTAGATTTAAAAGGATAGCTTTTAAAAATCTTGAAAAGTCTAATGCAAATATTAGTTTTCCGAATATTGGCATTGTATATTTAAAATAATGAAAGTTGTATTTACCTTTTGGCGTGTTAATGTAAAATATTATTCCCGACACTATACCAAGAATAATCAGAGTCGGTATATACCAATAGGCTACAAGTGTATCTACAAGCCCTGAAAACCATAATGTAATTGCTGGTAATTGATCTGTTGATCCTACTTGTTCAAATACTCCTTGAATTGCTGGTATAGCAACTATTGTTCCTACTATTAATAATACTAATAATCCTACAAATTGTATTATGTTTGGAATAAGAATTTTTCTTATTCTTTTATTTAATGCTGTAGTATCATCTAGATATTTTACAGCTTGTTCTAATGATGTTGTTAAGTTTCCTGAAAGCTCTCCTACTTTTATCATATTTATATATAAGTATGGAAAAATATTTTCATAGTATTCCATAGTTGTATACATATTTTCTCCTGATTCAACACCTATAAGTATATCTTCTAAAACACTTCTAAAAGTATCATTTTCAGTTGTTTTTATAATGGTACTTAATGCGTGAATATTATTAAAGTTAGCTTTCTTTAATAAATAAAAGTTTTCTGTAAATACTACTAAATCTCTTTTTGTAACTCTACGTACTCCAGCAAGATATTTTTTTACTTTTTCTAATGGAGTTGATTCTGTTTTTCTAACAATTGTAGTGGTATTTACATTTTGCATAATTTCTTGTAGCTCTGCGTTTTTCTTTCTGTTTTTAACATTTTTACCAACTCTAGCTGCAACTTGTTGTACTTCGATTGGTGTAAAGTTATTTTCTTTTAAAAGCTTTACTAATAAACGCTTGCTACCAGCTTCTACTCTATTTCTTAAAGTTTCACCACGCGCATTCTTTGCTTTATATACAAATGTTGGCATTACTGTTCCTCCCTATTATTTTTTTAACATCCTTTTACAATCCTACATTACCTGAGTTTTGAATTTTTAATTGCATTATTGTTCTATTTAATATATTAAGATTCTTTTCTTCTATTTGTGATTTTGCTAATTCTAAAGAAATTTTTCCTTCAACAAATAATTTTGCTAAAGAGTTTATTAAACCTATACTTCCTTTATCAGCACTTGATTGGATAGCATCTTCTATTTCAGATACACTTATCTTATCTTTTCTTATTATTCCTGCTATTGTATTATCAACTACCATAACTTCTGGTACTAATACTGGTCTTCCATTTACACCTTCTAGTAATCTTTGTGCTGTAACTAATTTTAATAAAGAAGATAATAAATATTTTATACTTGCTTGATCTCTAACTTCATAAAAGTTTATCATTCTATCTATGGCTTCTGCACATGATCTTGTATGAAGTGTACCTATAACAAGGTGTCCTGATTCTGCTGTTTCTATTGCAGCTTCCATTGTTTCTTTATCTCTAATCTCCCCTATTACTAATATATCGCAGTCCTCTCTTAATGAGTTTTTAACCCCATCACTAAAAGATAGAAAGTCTCTACTTTTTCCAAGTTCTCTTTGAACTATTAAAGATTTTTTTGAAGAGTGTTTATATTCTATTGGGTTTTCTAGTGTTAATATTTTTTTGTTTTGTGTTTCATTTATATGATTTATTAGTGCATTTAGTGTAGTACTTTTACCAGAGTTAGTTTTTCCTGTTACTAATACTAACCCTTGTGGTTGATATGTCATTCTTCTTACTACATCTGGAACACCTAATTCTTCATATGTTGGTAATTCGTTTTTTACTAGTCTTAGTGTACATGTTGGTATATTGTCTGATAGACCAATATTTACTCTTAGACGTATGTCTTTATATTGATATGATGTGTCTAGTTTTTTTGTTGTTGTATATATTTCATCTAATTGTAAATTTCCTTTTACTAAGAAATCATATACTTCGTTCATATCATCTTGTGTTAATACATCAAAATCTTCTATTGGTTTTAACTCTCTTATTATTCTTAATAATGGTTTGTTTCCACATACTAGATGTACGTCTGATGCATCTCTTTCTATAGCTATGTCTAAAACTCTGTTCATGTCCATAATTTAATTTCCCCCTAATTTAAATTTAATAGATATAATAATTTTTAATTTAAAATATTGCAATTTTTCTGTTTAATTCTTCTAAAGTTGTATAACCTTGTACGACTTTGTTTATTCCATCTATTACTAATGGTCTATAGCCTTCTTTTAGTGCTTTTCTTCTTATTTCTATACTAGATTCACCTTTCATGACACTTTCTTTTATTGTTTCTGTTAAATTTAATATTTCAAAAACTCCGATTCTGTCATAATAACCTGTATTATGACAATGTTTACAACCAACTGCATCATAAGTTGTTCCATTTAAGTCAAAATGTTCTCCATATCTTTCAGCTATTTCATTTATTATTTTCTTTTCTTCTTCAGTAAAAGGTCTTTCTTTTTTACATTCATTACAAACTTTTCTAACTAATCTTTGTGAAATTGATGTTGCAAGTGTACTTGCTATATCATAGTCTGACATTCCTAATTTTCTAAGTCTTGTAATTGTTTCAATACTGTCTATTGTGTGGATTGTTGATAAAACATAGTGTCCTGTTTGTCCAGCTTGCATTGCTATTTCAACTGTTTCTTTATCACGAATTTCTCCAACTAATATAATATCAGGGTCTTGTCTTAAAACAGTTCTTAATGCACTAGAAAAAGTTGTTTTCGCCTCATCTATTTCTATTTGGTTTAATCCTTCAATACGTATTTCAACTGGATCTTCAATTGTAGTAACATTTATTTCTGGTCTATTTAAATAATCCATTATACTATATAATGTAGTTGTTTTACCTTCTCCTGTTGGCGCTGCAACAATTGTTATACTGTTTCTTTTATCAACTGTTTTCTTTAGTTTATCTTCATCTCCTGGGAATCCTAATTCGAAAATATCTCTAATGTCTGCATTTTTCTTAAGTAATCTTAAAACGAATTTTTCTCCATTTACATTTGGTTGTGATGATGCACGAATACTATAATTTTCATAAGTTAATATACGTCCATCTTGTGCTTCTTGTTTTTCTTGGTGCATATTTGAAATTGCTTTCAGTCTACCTATTATTTGTGTTTGTTTTGCTTTTGGTAATTTTGCAGCTGTTATTAATTCTCCATCTATTCTATATCTTACACGTATAGTTTCTGACATAGGCTCTATGTGAATATCACTTGCTCTTTTTTCAATTCCTGTTCTTATAATATTATCAACTAATGCTGTAATATTTCCTCCTTGAGTATCTTTTATTTCATTTGATGCTGTACTTTCTAATCCTTGCAATACTCTTAAAATATCTTTTTCAAATGTTACATATGGGTCCATTACAATACCTTTATTAAGTAATAACATTCTAATTTGTTCTATTCCTTTTCTGTCTGTTGTATTTGAAAAACATATTTTCATTTTAGTTCCATTTACTATTTCAATAGGTAACACTTTTAGTTTTTTTGCATTTTCTACTCCTATATAGTCTACTAAACGTAAATTTAATGTTTTTGTATCTATAATCATTCCTTTAATTCCTATTATGTTTCCTATTGCTTCTATTAAAGTTCTTGGATCAGATACTCCCATTTCATAGAGTATATCTCCTATCTTTTTTTGTGGGCTTGTTTTTTGGAAATCTAATGCTCTTTGAATGTCTACTTCTTTTACTATTCCTCTTTTAACTAATTCAACTCCTATAGGTTGTCTTTTTTGAATTTCCATATATTTTTTCCTCCTAGTTATTAAAAGTAAAATTGCTAGTTTTTTGTTCAGAATCTTCTGTCAATTTGTAAGTTACATTTATAACATCCTTATTTCCTTCTTCTCCAAATGTATAACCAAATTTTACTTCAGCTATATTTTGGCAAATTAAAACTTTTCCTCTATATATGTTGTTATTTCTGAATGTATATTGTGTTCCATCAGAAAAAATTATATAATCCCCTGTTTCACTACATTCTAAAATTTTTGCATTTTCTTTATTAATGTCTTCTGTGAAGAATCTACTGAAACGTGTATATTCTTGTGATGGCTCTACATTTTTTCCAGTTTCGTCTACATTATTGTAAAAAAATGATGTTATTATAGAAATAATACTCATTGCTACTAGCATTATAATAATATAAACAATTATAGATGTTAGTGCCATTCCTTTTTGTGATTTCATATTAATTCTCCTTTGAAATTACTGTATTTAGTTCTACTTTTTCGTCTTTATTTCCTATTTTATAATTAACTACGACTGATACATTTTTTACATATCCTAGTTTTTTATCTTTGTTTCCTTCTAGAGATGCATAATCTACTAAATTTGCTGTTCTAGTAAATCCTGTATTTCCTATAACTTCATTGTTATAAACTGGAATTGTATCTTTATTTGAATTTTCGTCATCAAAATATTTAGATGAATTTGCCTTTATTTCTTCTACAGTTTCTATAGCATATTCTGTAGCTTCAGCTTCTCTTTCAATTCTTTTAGAAGAAATACTATAATTTTGATATAGTGACACTATTATTGATGAGAAAATTACAATTATCATAATTGCTACAGTTACGTCCATACTAGTAATTCCTTTTTGACTTTTTAAGTTCATTCCAACTTCCTCTCTATAATATAAGTTTTGTGAAAGCTAATGCTATAAATAAATTTAATGCATTTGCTACTCCTAGATAAAATCCGATTGGTAATGTTTCATTTTGTTTTTTCTTTCCGATTTTCTTTCTCTCTTTTTTAGATTTCCTTTTTATTCTCTTTAATAATGTATAAACAGATATTATTAGCAATACATATATAATTGTAGATATTGTTACAGCTTCTCCTGTAAATATTGCCATAGTTATTATAGTAAGTAATATTCCATCTGTGTATGCATTTTTTGCATATTTCTTTAATGTTACTGTATCTAATATTAAAACTAATATATAAAACATTAAATATATTGCATATCTATATATATTAGCTCCTTCTACTATGCATAGATATACTATATACATTAGAGAAATAACTATTCCATATACAGATATTGATTTTTCAATTTTTCTACTTTCTTTTTCTGTTGCCAACATTAATACTAAAAATGTTATATATAACACCATAAATCCATACTGTATTAATGATTCTGCAGTTGGTTCATATACATCTAATTTTAGGAAACATGCTAACGCAACAAAAGCAAGGCCAGATAAAATTTCTATTATGAAATATCTTGGTCTTATTCTTTTTTTACAATATCTGCATTTTCCTTTTAGAAATATATAACTAAAAACTGGTATTAAATCTAATGGTCCTAATTTATGATTACACTTAGGACAATAAGAATGTTTATGTGTTATATCTTCATGTTTTGGTATTCTATAGACTGCAAGTGTATAGAAACTTCCAAATAAAGTTCCTATTATAAATATTAATATATAAAAAATCACGTTGTATATGTCCATGTTATTATTCTCCGTTTTTTAAATTTTTACTTTATAGAAGTTTAGGCATATACTCTAAATTTATAGCGCATATGCCTAAGTTCTTTTAGTATTTTTATATTCTCTTTAGTTTCAATTTTTTATTAGACTATGTTTTTTATTTGTGGTTTATTCACCATCATCTTCTGCTGATGTTTCATATGCTGCTGAAGCTGGTGTTATTTCAAATGGTATTTTACCGTTACTTATATCATTATTTGAACTATTATAACCTAAGTAACCACTTATGCTGTCTCCATATTTAGTTGCTTTTGGAGTCCATTTGATTTCTATCCATTTGGCATCTTCACCACCTGGTAAAGAATCTGGTTGTGAAAAATTAATTTTATATTCATCTCCTAGACCGTTTGCAGTTTTTATATCGTTTTCTTTTGGTATAGTTACTGATGTTCCATCTTCTGATGTTGCTACACTAGATAGTAGTTCTGTTTCTACTGCATTTAATGCTAAGTTTATTTTTTCTGCAACTTCTCCTCTTTTATTCATTACTTCTGATTGTCTTGCTTTTGTTAATACACCATTGCTTCCTGTAAGCATTGCTATTGAAACTCCTGCTAAAATTAATAATACTATAATTGTTATAACTAGGGCTATTAATGTTATACCCTTATTATTTGTCTTTTTCATTTTTTTAATTCCTCCTTATTTTTGTTTCCTTTGTATTTACGAGTAAATACTTTTTTCTTTGGTTTTCCTTATATTTATAAGTTTTGTTCTTAGAAAGCTTATAAATTCATTCCCCCTTTTCTTTTGAATTTAATTTATAAAATAAAACATTAAAATCTTTAATTATTATTTTCCACTTCCATGGTCATTATAAAATTCACTACTACTTGATGTTGAACTACTTGTTCCTCCTAGTGAGCTTCTTTCCGTACTTGAGCCACTTGTTGATGTTCCATCCGTTGAAGCACTTGCGCCACTAGCTGCCGTTCCACTTGATGTTGATCCTGCATCACCTGGTGCTCCACTTATATTTCCAGATGCAGCAGCTTTTTCTGCTTCTTTTGCAATTTCTTTTTCACTTTTTAAAGTTTGGAAAGGATTTGCTTTTCCTGGATTATAATCATTAGCTCTTTCATATTTTGACATATCTTCTGGCTCAACTTCATATGTCATTACTATTTCTTTTTCATCTACTCCTGCATTAGCTACCAATTCTTCTGATACTTCTTCTGGTGTTACATATGAAATTTTTTCTGGTAGTGTTTTTCTAGATGGTACATATTCATATAAAACCAGTGATAATACCAGCAAAATTGTTAAACATAGTAATAATGCAATTATAATTTCTTTAAATACACTTTTCTTTTCCATTGTTTTGCTCCTTATTTAAAATTATGAACTCTTATTGGTATTACTTGAAGTATTTGAGCTGTTTGTTGTATTTCTCTTTGAGCTATTTGTATTTGAATTACTTGTATTGTTTGCTGTGTTTTCTTTATCTTTTTCTTCTTCTTTGTCTTTTTCTTGTTCTTCTGATGTTCTTGTAATATTGTTAATTCTAATATCTTTACATGTAAATGTTGCTACTATTTTTTTACCATCAAGGTCTTCTGTACTTGATATAAGAAATTCTTCTATTTTAAAGCCTAATGATGTATCATTTTCTATATCATATATAAAATCTGCTATACTTACATATGCTCCTGAAGCTGTAAATTTCAAATTGTAAAGCATATCTGAGCTATCTTTTTCTTCATTATTCTCTGTGTTTTCTTGTTTTTCATTGTCTTTTGAAGTATTATCTGCATTTGTTGTATTTGTTGTATTTGCTGTATTAGTAGTATTACCAGTAGTGTTTTCTTTTTTATCTTTATTATTGTCTTCCTCTATTTCTGGTGTAAAAGCTCTTGTTATATCTATTTTTAATGTAACACCTTCTGTTTTAGCATGGTTACCTATTCTTGTCCATAAATATTCTTCTTCATATTCTTGTAGTTGTCTTGTTATTTCTACGTCATCACCTACATTTACTTGTACCATGTCTTGATATTTTTGCTTTGCATCTTGTAATTTACTAGAGTTCTCTTCTAAAGTATCTTTTTTCTTTTTGTACTCTACTGTTGATAACTTAGTTAAATCATTTATTTTTTGATCTAACTCATTATCTTTTTTTGTTATCCCATAAAAGCTCAAAACTTTTAAAGGTCCTATTGTATAACCATGAAGAACTGTATAGAGTCCTAGTACTACTATTAATATTATCAATAAAATTAACAAAGTTTTTTTCATGGTAATTCTCCTTCTATCCTTATTGTTACAAAATCATCTTCTTTAACTCCTCCTGTTGAAGTTACATTTGTTAATATTCCATCTTGTATTATTTTTGCTTTAAAATATCCTAATTGTTCGTATTTTTCAGATGATGCATCTATTATTACATGTTTTCCTGTTGGATTTTCTATTCTTGAAAGTCTTGCATTTGTTGGAATTATATACATTAATTGATTCATTAAATTTGGTATTTGATTTCTAGATTGATTTCTATCTTCGATTTTCTCATTTTGTTCTTCTATTTTATCAATTAAACCAAGGTAATCATTTGTTCTTGCTTGTACTTTAGCATTATCTATATCAACAAGAGCCATCTGAGTTTCTGCATCTTTTTTCATTGCTTCAGTCTCATCTTTTGTTTTTTGTATTTGACTACTTAATATTCCTGAGAAACATGTGAATAAAAATACTGCTAAAAATAGTCCAATTGCTATTCTCATTAAGTTTGTTTCTGTTTTATCAAATGGTTCTGCTAAATCATTTTTTACTGCTTTTTCAAGTGATGGTAAGTTTGCTGATGCAAGTGCTCCAAGATTTATATCAGATGTCAACCAACTTGGTAAGTTTTCTCCTATTTTTTTAACCTTGAAGTTCATTCCCTCTACACCTTCACCAACTCCCATAAGTCCTAAAGAAATTGCTGAGTTTACTTCTTCAAAATCTTTTATATTTACTTCTCCTGTATTTTGTAAAAAGTATGGTCTTAAAATTTCACAAGACACATCTCCTAAATATTCTTGGAAGTAAATGTCTACATTGTTAATCATTGCTCCTGTACCAGTTAAGTATACTTTTTGTATTTTATCAACACTGTCTGTTAATATTTTCTTTGTATTACTTACTATTGAGTACAATGTTGGCATTATATCTTCTAGATTTTCTTCTGAATCTTGCATTTGTAGGTCTCTTCCTACTGATGTATAAATAGTTGAATTTTTGCATATTTCATATGCTTTTGAGTATGAATTTTCTTTTAAATTTAATCTTGCTAAAAACTCTGAACTACCTTCATCTAAGCTTATAACTTCTTGTATTTTACTATCAACTATTTTTGTTATTTTTGTAGTTCCTTCTATGTTTATTATTAAACAATCTTCTTTTTGTGCTAATTCTTCTTGTCCTATTAGATTTGCTATACACATTGGCATAGGTGTTAGAGCAGAAATTTTGTATCCACTTAAACTTTGAGTCGTTTTGCTCATTTCTAATTTATTTTCTGATATATGAATTATTTTTAATTTTTCTTTATTATCTTTTTGATCAACTACTGCATAACGTGTTTCAAATACACCTGGGTTGTATCCATTTTCTTCACAGTATGTTTCAAATTCAGTTCTTATTGCTTTTTGTAAATCACTTTTTGACAACAGCGAAAACACTTGAAAATAGTTGTAATTTTCGCCTATTAAGTTAATGCTTATTGGTGTTTTTTGACTATAAGTTTCTTCTATTACTTTGTCGATAGCTTTGTCTAACTTCTCATAAAATTCCATGCCGTATGCTTCTATTTTTATATCGTCACGTTCTTTAGAAATTTTAGCGTATTTTATAACATTATCTTCGACATACAATCCCAAACATTTCGCCATTTCTAACTCCTCTTTACTTGTATTACTTTTTATTTTTATTATCTACATTTATATAAAAAAAACACTTGAATTTATTTTATAAATTACTAGAATTGTTCTTATTTGTAAAATAATAACACATAATAAGTTTTCTTATTATATTTTATAGTTTTATACAGAAAAGTCAATAGTTTTAATACAATCGTAATGTAAATGTAATATGCGTGTAATATTCATTTTTTGCGTATTTTTCCGACAAAAAAGCCATCTGTTTTTTCGTCTTGATATATGTCAAGATACCCTTTATTATTTATGTAACCTTTGAAGTAATTTTCATTTTTTAGTTCAATTTTTTCTAATAAAAAATCTTTATTATTTTTCAAAAATTTTTCTAGTATATCTTCATTTTCTTCTTTTAGAATACTACATGTTGAATACACTAATATTCCACCTTTTTTCAAATATTTAGAACATGTTTGTAAAATTTCATATTGTAGTTTACTTATTTGATACAAATCTTCTTCTTTTTTATTCCATTTTATATCTGGCTTTCTTTTTATTACTCCTAAACCTAAACATGGTACATCTAATAAAATTTTATCAAACTTTTCTAAACAGTTTTCATCTAATTTTGTAGCATCTTTTACCTTTGTTTTTATACAGTTAATTCCTAATCTTTTTGCATTTTCTTCCACTAATTTTGTACGATGTTCATGTATATCCCATGCTTCTATAATTCCTTTGTTGTTCATCAACTCTGCTATATACGTTGTTTTTCCACCTGGACTACTACAAGCATCTAATATTGTTTCTCCTTCTTTTGGATCTAACACCAAACTTGGAAGTGATGCTACTTCATCTTGAACAGTAAATAATCCCTGTTTAAAAAATTCTAAATTTTCAAGATTTTTTATTTTATTTATATATAAAAAGTTTTCTAGTAAAGCTTGTTCAAAATTTATTTTTTTATTTTTTAAATCTTCTTCTAATTTTATTTTTGTCGTTTTTAGTCGATTTATACGAATACTATTTTTTGCCTTTTCATTTGAAACTTTACAAATTTTTTCTACTTCTTCTAAACTTTTTTGTTTTAATAATTTTTTTATAATCCATTTTTGCATTGAAGTAGTTTTTGAAATTCTTTCAATATCATCTTTTATTTCAAATAATTCATCATAATCTTTTTTATCTATTTTCCTAAGAATTGCATTTACAAAATTACTACTTGCTCTATGTCCATATCTTTTTGCTAAATTCACACTTTCATTTACTGCTGCTGATTTCGGTATTTTGTCTAAAAATATTATCTGATAAATTCCCATTCTTAAAATATTTATAATCCATACAGACATCTTATTTAATTTTATTTTTGAATATTTTTTTATAATTTCGTCAAGTGTCAACTTCCATGTTGTTACACCATATACAATTTCAGATATTAAACCTATGTCTTTTTCATTTAATATATTTCTGTTTTTATTTAATTCGTCATTTAATGACAAGTTTGAAAAAGCTTTATTTTTGTCTATATTGTATAAAGTTTTTAATGCTATATTTCTTGCTTTATCCATTTAAATTACTTCCTTTCTTTGACTAAAATGAAAATTTATTCTTCTTTTGTTTGAATTATAACTATAAAATTTTAAAATTACTAGCTTTTTGTATATTTTTTTTCAATTTGGAAAAGATATGAATAAATAATTTTGGGAGGTTTATTATGGAAGTAAAAAAACATTTAAATATAACAGGAACATCTGGTATATCTTGGAAAGATGCTACTGTTAAAGCAATTGCAGAAACTGCAAAAACTATCGACTTTTTATCAGGGGTTAAAATTATAGATCAAAGAGCTGACATAGAAGATGGTAAAATTTCAAAATACTATGTAGATTTAGATTTAACTTTTGTTGTTGATACTGAAAGAAAAAATAATAATGATGAATAGGAGGAATCATTATGGACAACCCTACAGAATCTCAAAAAACATATAAAGAATATGTAGATAAAAAATCCCCCAATTCTCCAATTTTAAAGAATTGTTTTAATGCATTTTGGGTTGGTGGATTAATTTGTACTATAGGTCAAATTATATTTAATATTTGCAAAGAAAGACAGTTTGATGTAACAACATCTAATACTATTGTTTCAATAATTTTAATAGGTATTTCAGCTTTCTTAACAGGTCTTAATATTTTTAATAAGATAGGAAAATTTGCTGGAGCTGGCTCTTTAATTCCAATAACTGGTTTTGCTAATTCAATAGTTTCTCCTGCAATGGAATATAAATCAGAAGGTTATGTTATGGGTGTTGGCTCAAAAATGTTTACTGTTGCAGGACCAGTACTTGTATTTGGAATTTCAGCATCTATTATTGTTGGTATTGTTTATATGATTTTTAATACTCAAACAGTAACTTTAGTTTAGGAGGTGTTATTATGCAAAAATTAGGTAAACAAACAATAAAATTTGATAGTCCTCCAACTATTTTAGATTGTGCTTCAATAGTTGGTCCAAAAGAAGGCAATGGTCCTTTAGCTAAATATTTTGATTTATGTTTGACTGACGAATTTTGGGGAGAAAAAACTTGGGAAAAAGCAGAAAGTAAAATCATAAAAGAAACAATTAATTCTGTTATAAGTAAATCTGGAATAGCTGCAACAGATATAGATTATTGTTTTGCAGGTGATTTACTAAATCAATGTATTTCATCAAGCTTTGCTATTAGAGATTCAAATATTCCTTTTTTTGGAATATTTGGTGCTTGTTCTACTTTTGTAGAAGGCTTATCACTAGGTGCAATTTGTACAGAAGGTTTTGCAAACAATGTTTTATGTGCAACTTCAAGTCATTTTTGTAGTGCAGAAAAACAATTTAGATTTCCTTTAGAGTTAGGTAATCAAAGACCACCTACTGCTCAATGGACTGTTACAGGCTCTGGTGCAGCAATTATTTCCAAAGATGGTAAAGGTCCTTATATAACACATATTACAACTGGAAAAATTGTTGATAAAGGAATTAGTGATGCTAATAATATGGGAGCAGCTATGGCGCCTGCTTTTATAGATACCTTGGTTACTCACTTTTTAGATACTGGAAGAAAACCTAGTTATTATGATCTTATACTTAGTGGAGACTTAGGTTATGTTGGAAAAGATATAGCAATAGATTTAGCCAAAAAGCAAGGTTATAATATAAAAAGTAATTATAATGATTGTGGTGTTTTGATTTTTGATAAAGGTGCTCAAGACACACATTCTGGTGGTAGTGGATGTGCTTGTTGTGGTTCTGTTTTTTCAGGTTATATTTTTAAAGAATTAAAATCACGTAAATTAAAAAATGTTTTATTGATTGCAACTGGTGCTTTAATGAATTCAATGAGTGTTCAACAAGGTGAAACAATACCTGGAATAGCACATGCAATTAGTATAGAACTATAGAGAGGATGAAAATATATGAATATAAATTGGGCTACTGTTTTTGATATAATGAGTTTAGTAAAATGTTTTGTTATAGGTGGAGTCATTTGTATTATAGGTCAAATTTTAATAGATAAAACAAAACTTACACCTGCTAGAATTCTAGTTCTTTTTGTTACTCTTGGTGCCATTCTTGGTGGTCTAGGAGTTTACCAATACTTAGTAGATTTTGCAGGATGTGGAGCAACAGTTCCTTTAACAGGTTTTGGAAACAATTTAGCAAAAGGTGCAATAGAAGGCGTTCAGGAATCTGGACTTTTAGGTGCTTTTACTGGTGGTATTAAAGCTTCAGCAGGTGGAATTGCAAGTGCAGTATTATTTGGCTATTTAGCATCATTGATTTCAAAACCTAAAATGAAAAAACAATAATTTAAGTATTGAACAAAAAAAGTATAAAGTAAACTTTAAAATGTTTACTTTATACTTTTTTATTTATTATTTACTTTTATTTCATTCCTTCTTCTACTGCTACAGCAACTGCTACTGTTGCGCCGACCATTGGGTTGTTGCCCATTCCTATTAGTCCCATCATTTCAACATGTGCTGGTACTGATGAACTTCCTGCAAATTGTGCATCTGAGTGCATTCTTCCCATTGTATCTGTCATTCCATATGAAGCAGGTCCTGCTCCCATATTGTCTGGATGCAATGTTCTTCCTGTTCCTCCTCCTGATGCTACTGAAAAATACTTCTTTCCTTGTTCTATACATTCTTTTTTGTATGTACCTGCTACTGGATGTTGGAATCTTGTTGGATTAGTAGAATTTCCTGTTATTGAAACATCTACACCTTCTAGATGCATTATTGCTACTCCTTCTCTAACATCATTTGCACCATAACATCTAACTTTTGCTCTTTCTCCATCTGAATATTTTATTTCTTCTATTACTTTTACTTCACCTGTGAAATAGTCAAATTCTGTTTTTACATATGTAAATCCGTTTATTCTTGATATTACTTGAGCTGCATCTTTTCCTAATCCATTTAATATTACTCTTAATGGCTCTTGTCTAACTTTATTTGCTGATTTAGCTATTCCTATTGCACCTTCAGCTGCTGCAAAACTTTCATGTCCAGCAAGAAAGGCAAAACATTTTGTGTTTTCTGATAGTAGCATTGATGCTAAATTTCCATGTCCTAAACCAACTTTTCTGTCATCTGCTACTGATCCAGGTATACAAAAAGCTTGTAAACCTTCCCCTATTGCTTTTGCTGCATCTGCTGCTTTCACACAACCTTTTTTTATTGCTATTGCTGCACCTAATGTATATGCCCAAGCTGCATTTTCAAAACATATTGGTTGTACACCTTTTACTATTTCATATGGGTTAAATCCTTTTTCTTTACAAATTTCTAAAGCATCTTCAAAACTTTGTATTCCATATTGTTCCATTATTGGTTTTATTTGTTCAATTCTTCTTTCATAACTTTCAAATGTTACTGCCATTATTTATTCTCCCTTCATTTTTTACCATTTAGTATTATATTTTTATTAAATGATGAATATTATTCTTGACGTGGATCAATTTTCTTAACTGCTTCATCAAATCTTCCATATTTCCCTGATGCTTGTCTTATTGCCTCCATTGGCTCAATTCCTTTTTTTATGTTTTCAACCATTTTTCCTAAATTAACATATTCATAACCTATTATTTCATCTTTATCGTCTAAACCTATTTTTGTTATGTATCCTTCTGCTAGTTCTAGATATCTAGGACCTTTTAAAGAACTAGAATAGATTGTTCCTACTTGACTTCTAGTTCCCTTTCCTAAATCTTCTAGTCCTGCTCCTACTGGAAGTCCTTCTTCTGAAAATGCTGATTGTGTTCTTCCATATACTATTTGTAAAAACAATTCTCTCATAGCTACATTTATAGCATCACAAACTAAATCTGTATTTAAGGCTTCTAATATTGTTTTTCCTGTTAATATTTCTCCAGCCATTGCTGCTGAAT
>CANQGV010000009.1 GCA_947623475.1 uncultured Clostridia bacterium
CCAAGTAGAAGTAAAAAATTAAGAGATTATATGGGATAAACATAAGAAAAATAAATAAAAAGGAGATAAATAAAATGCAACAAATAGCAGATTTTATAATAGAGATGGAAGAAAAACCAATAATTAGGTTAGGAACTGCACTGTTAATAGTATTTGCTTTTTGGATGTTAAGTTCAGGAATTGCATTTTTAACTATAAAAACATTAAAAATAAAAGAAAAAAAACCAAGGAAAATAAGACAAAGTTCAATATATAAACCTCTACAAGCATTTTTGAAAATTTTAGGAATTTATTTAGCAATATTATTTGTGAAAGATGTTTACAATATAAATAATCAAGCAATGGATATAATTAGAAAAACATTTCTTATTTTAACTACACTTATTTTTGCAAGAGGATTTGCGTTAGCATTTAATACAAAATCTGCTTTAGCAAGAAGTATAAGACAAAAGTCTAAAAAAGAAATAGACGACGCAATGTTAAACAGTATATTTAGAGTAGGTAGAGGAGTTATATATGTAGTTACAGCAATACTTATCGTAATAGAGTTAGGTTATAACTTAAATGGAATTATTGCAGGAGCAGGAATTGCAGGAGTTATACTTACATTAGCAGCTCAAGATACGGCAAAAAATTTATTTGGAGGGTTAGTTATTTTTCTAGACAAGCCATTTGCAGTAGGAGATTGGATTGAAGTAGATAAATTTGATGGTACAGTAGAAGAAATAACATTTAGAAGTACAAGAATAAGAACATTTGAAAATGCTGTAGTAAATATTCCAAATGCAGTAATATCAGATGCTTCAGTAACAAACTGGAGTAAAATGGAGAAAAGAAGATATAGAACAAGATTATATTTAGATTTAAATACTCCATTAGACAAAGTTGAAACATTAATGCTAGAAATAAAAAGAGTACTTCTAAAACACGAACAAATTGAAGACGATTCTATTATAGTAAAATTTGAAGAAATTGTAGATAATGGAATTGAAATAATGATATCTAGTTTTACTGACTCTGTAGACTTTGAAAGCTATTTAGCAGAAAGAGAAAGAATTAACTACAAAATAATGCAAATAGTTAGAGATCAAAATATAAAACTTATAGAAAATGCACAAATAGTTCACTTAAAGACCTAAAAATTCACCCTTTAGACATAATTGAATAGTAAAATATAGTTAAAAATATAATCAGTATGTCTGGTTATATTTTTAGCAAGGAGGAAAAAATGAATGATGATTGTATTTTAGTCGTAGATGATGAAGCAAGAATGAGAAAACTAATAAAAGATTTTTTAAAAGTAAAAGGTTTTTCAATATTAGAAGCAGAAGATGGCGAAAAGGCAATTCAAGTATTTAAGGAAAATGAAAAAAATATAAGTTTAATTCTTTTAGATGTAATGATGCCAAAATTAGATGGATGGTCTGTATTAAGACAAATTAGGCAAAGTTCTAAAGTTCCTATAATAATGTTGACAGCAAGAGGAGAAGAACAAGATGAGCTATTTGGATTTGAGCTTGGAGTTGATGAATATATTTCAAAACCTTTTAGTCCAAAAATATTAGTAGCTAGAGTTGAAGCAATATTAAAAAGAACAAGAGGAGACAAAAGAGAAATCAAAGACTTTGGAGGAATAGAAATTGATAAAGAAGGAAGAACAGTTTCTATAGACGGAAAACAAATAGAACTTAGTTTAAGAGAGTATGAATTACTTACATATTTAATAGAAAATAAAAATATTGCATTATCAAGAGACAAAATATTAAATAATGTATGGAATTATGATTATTATGGAGATTCAAGAACAATAGATAGTCATATAAAAAAGATAAGACATAAATTAGGAAAGAAAGGAAAATATATTAAAACAATAAGAGGTATAGGATATAAGTTTGAAATAAAATAGGAGAAATAAATGAAAAAATTTATTGAAAAAATAAAAATAGGTTTAAAATCAATTAGAGTAAAATTATTTCTTACATTATCATTAACAATACTAGTAATAATAATAGTATTAGTAACACTAAATAAAACAGTATTAGAAACTTTTTATATTTATAGTAAACAAAAAGAACTAGAATCAGTATATGGTAAAGTAAATGAATATTATTTAGAGCCAGACTATGAAATAGATTTAAAAAGTGAATTAGAAAGAGCTGCAATAAAAAATGATTTTGATATTTTATTAAAGAATTCATCAGATGAAGTTATTTATGCATCAAATAAAGACTTTTATGCGAGTTTTTATCAGTTGGGAATAAAAAACAGATTGGAAACTTCAGAAATAAAGGTTTTAGACCAAAATGATAAAATGAAAATTGAAAAAATACAAGATTATAGAAACAATATGACATATGTTCTATTAACTGCAAAATTAGATAATGGATATAGATTATATATGAGAACACCTATAAATTCTATACAAGAAAGTGTTAAAATTTCTAACAATTTCTTATATCTAATAGCAGGAATAACAATAATAATTGCAGCAGTAATAGTAACAGTAATATCAAGAAAATTCACAGATTCAATACTAGAATTAAATAGCATTGCAAAGAAAATGTCTAACTTAGACTTTAGTCATAAATATAAAGTTACAGATGAAGAAGATGAAATCAATAATTTAGGTAAAAGTTTAAATAAAATGTCAGACAAGCTAGAAAAAACAATAAACCAATTAAGAAAAAATAATTTAGAACTTGAAAGAGATATAGAAAAGAAATCAAAAATAGACGAAATGAGAAAGACATTTATTTCAGATGTATCACATGAATTAAAAACTCCTATAGCATTGATACAAGGATATAGTGAAGGTTTAATAGAAAATGTAAATACAAACGAGGAAGATAGAAAATTTTATGCAGAAGTTATTTTAGATGAAACAAACAAAATGGACAAATTAGTAAGGCAACTTCTAGAACTTATGAAACTAGAATATGGAAAAAGAGAATTTAATAATACTAAATTTAACATTATCGAATTAGAAAAAGAAGTTGTTAGAAAATCACAAGTTATGCTAAAAGAAAAAAATATAAAAATTAAATTTAATGAAAATAAAGAAATTTATACTTTAGCAGATGATTTTTATATTGAACAGGTTATAACAAATTATTTTACAAATGCAATAAAACACGCAAAAAAGAAAAACGGAGAAAAAGTAATAAAAATAACAAATAGAATCAATAAAAGTAAAAACAAAGTTAGAATATCTATATTTAATACAGGAGAAACTTTAAACGAAGAAGAGACTTTACGTATATGGAATCGTTTTTATAAAGCTGATCAATCAAGAAATAGAAAAGATGGAGGAATAGGTATTGGTTTAGCTTTTGTTAAAGCAATCATGAATAATTATGGAAATGATTATGGAGTAATAAATAAAGAAAATGGAGTTGAATTCTATTTTGAATTAGAATTAGCTAAAAAATAAAATAGTATAAAACAAAAAAGCAGTCCTTAAAGTTGGAGGGTTGCTTTTTTTGTCGAATATTGCGATGAAAAGTTCTTTACAAAACCTACAAACCATAGTAATATATTATGGTATTTTATCAATATTTTTTTTCAAATAATTTAATCTAAAAAATCCCACAAAATAATTTTATTAAAGTTAATAATTAGGTAGGTGAAGTATATGAATGATTAGCTATACAAAAAGAAGTATTAACATTGTAGCTTTTATTATATCAACCATTATATTTATTATTATTAATTTTTTATTTCAAAACACAAATCAAAAAAATTTTAATCAAAAAATTTCAAATTCAGAAGATTCTAAAGTAGAAATTTCGTCTGAAAATACCAAAAATGAAAAAGAAGAAAAAACTCAATTACAAAATAGTAATGAGCAAATAATGCAAGAATGGAAAGTAGAAATTCCAAAAATAAATTTAGTAGCAGAAATATCAGAAGGAACAGACGCAGAGACCATGAATAAATATGTAGGTCATTTTGAAGATACATCAAAATTAAAAGGAAATATTGGTTTAGCAGCACATAATAGAGGCTATCCTGTTAATTATTTTGCTAATATTAAAAATTTAAAAAAAGGTGATGAAATTCATTATAAATATAATGGAAATGAAAATATATACATAGTAGATACAATACAAGTTATAAAAGATACTGATTGGAGTTATTTAGGAAAAACTAAAGATAATAAAATAACATTAATAACATGTGTTGAAGATGCACCTGTATATAGAAGATGTATTCAAGGAACAGAAAAAGGAGGTAAATAGTGAAAATAATAAGAAAACTATTATTGATGTTAATAATAGTAATAATGGATATATTACTTATAATAAATATAGTACATGCTAATGATGAAAATTTATTTAATTTATGTGTAAAAGAAAAATGTAATGTGTTTTTAAAATATAAAGAAACAGATGTAAATGTTTCATGCATAAAAAGTGAAGAAAAAGATTATATTGCATATGGATTAGATAAGAACTACCCAGGAGTAGAACATAGAGGACCATATCAAGTAAAAGTAGAAAAAGAAGGTTTAGATGAAAAATTATTAAAAATATTAAAAAACGGTTATCCATATAAAAGACCTGAAGAACTAGGATGCAGTAATGAATACCAGGCATATGTAGCAACTCAACAGGCAATATATTGTTATAAAAACAATAACAATATTGAACAATATAAACCAGTAGGTACAGAAGGGGAAATTGTTTTACAAACTTTGAAAAATATATTGTCAGGAAATTTGCAAGAAGAACAAGCAAAAACAATATCTATAGTTCAAGAAAATGAATTTTGGGAACAAGATGAAATTAGTGAAGATTTTTTGTCAAAAAAATATAAAATCAAAACAACAGGAGTAATAGAAAAATACAAAATATCATTACAGAAAATAGAAAAAGATTTACCAGAAGGAATAAAACTAGTAGATAAGGATAATCAAGAAAAAGAAGAATTTAACAAAGATGAAGAATTTAAAATATTAATTCCAATAAATAAGCCTGAACAAGCTGGAAATTTTAAAATACATATTGAAGCAGAAACAAAAATAAAAGAAATCTTATATGGAAAAACACAAAAAAGTGGTTGCCAAGATTATGCCTTAATTGGAAATAATTATGAAAAAATTGATAATGAAATAATAGAAGAATATCCAGAGATAGAAGTAATAGAAGATTCAGAACAAGAAAATAATACAAATCATGAAAAGGTGGAAGAAAATTCTATTGAATATAAAGAAAAAAGCAAAGATAATGAAAATAAAAAAATAGAAAATATAAAAGAAGAAAGTATACCAGCAAAGAAATTACCTATTACTGGAAGATAAATTAAATATCAAGAAAAAGTTGAAAAAAAAGTAGAAACCGAGTATAATTATAAAAAAAGAAAAATGAGGTACATTTATGAAAAAGAAAATTATAATAGGTATAGTACTTGCAGTAATTATAGGTATAGTAGGATGTTTTATTATAAAGAAAAATAAAGAAGGAAAAAGAGAATATACTTTAGCAGAAGTAAAAGAATATAATTACTTTGTAATAAAAGAAAAAGAAAAATTTGGAGTTATAGATAATAAAGGTAATATTTTAATAGAGCCTCAATATAGTGAAGTTATAATACCAAATCCAGAAAAGGATTTATTTATTTGCTACCAAGATAATCAACCTACAGTATACAATAGCAAGAAAGAAAAGCTTTTTAAAAACTATGACAAAGTAGAAGCTATACGATTAAAAGATATAGTGTCTGATTTAATGTATGAAAAAACAGTTTTAGCTTATACAAAAAATAATAAAGTAGGGTTAATAAACTTTGAAGGTAAAAAAATAACAGATAATAAATATGAAAGTATTGAAGCACTACCAGATCAAGAAGGAAAACTATTAGTAAAACAAGAAGGAAAAATAGGAATTATAAATATAAATGGATATAATTTGGTAAAATGTAACTATAATCAAATACAAGGAGACAAATATTATAGAGACGATATTAAATATGAACAAGAAGGATATATAGTATCAAATACAACAAAAGAAGGATATCGTTATGGTTATATAAAAAGTAATGGAGAAAAAATTATAGAGCCAGTATGTAATGAACTATCAAGAGTATTAGAAGTTGATGATAAACAAACAGTATATCTTATACTTGCAGTAAATGGAAAATATGGAGTATACAAAGATAAAGAAGAAATTATACCAAATGAATATCAATCTATAATGTATGAAGCAGGAAATAAAGTATTTGTTGTAGAGAAAACAGGTAAATATGGTGTGCTAGATATGGAAGGAAAAACAATAATACCATTAAAATATAATCAAATTGATATAACAGGAACATGTATATATGGTGAAGATGAATCTGGTACAAAAGTGTTTGATAAAGAAGGAAAAGAATTAAATATAGATGAAAATACTTCAATATTAAATACAAATAATGATAAATATAGAATAGAAATAACAAGTGCTAATGGAAATATATTATATGGAGTAATAGATAATAATGGAAATACTATAATCCCACAAAAATATAAATATATAGAATATCTATATGAAAACTATTTTATAGCATCAAATCAAGAAGGAAAATTAGGAGTAATAGACGACAATCAAAATGAAAAAATAGAATTAAAATATGATCAATTACAAAAAATAGAAGAAACTAATATAATACAAGCAGCTACTGATGAAATTAAAGAATTTTACTCAAGTCAAATGGAAAAAATATGTGAAATAAAACCTAAAGTAACAATAAGAGATAAAGAACAATATCTATATATAACAAATGGAGATGAAACAAAATATATAGATATAAAAAATGAAAAAGAGTTACAAAATACAGAAGTATATGAAGGAAACACTTTATTTGCTAAAAAAGAAAATAATCTATGGGGATTTGTAGATGTAAATGGAAATGAAAAAATAGAATGTAAATATGAAAAAGTAACAGAATTCAATAAATATGGATATGCAGGAATAAAAATAGATGGCAAATGGGGAGTTATTAACAATAATGGTGAAATAATACAAGAACCTATATATGTAATTGACGAAGAAAATGAAATCGAATTGAGTTTTATTGGTAAGTATTATGAAATGGAATATACCTCTGGAGAAAAATATTATACAAGTGATATTGTAGAAGAAAGTGAATAAAATTCACTTTCTTTTTTTATGAGAATATTATAAAAAAGAAAGGAGTTTTTAATGGATATAAAATATTTTGACAATGCAGCAACAACAAAAGTTAGTAAAGAAGTATTAGAAGAAATGATTAAATATTTTTCAGAAGAATATGGTAATCCATCATCTATGTATACAATAGGAAGAAGTGCTAAGAAAGCTATTGAAAAAGCAAGAAAGAAAGTAGCAGAATTAATAAATTGTGAGCCTAGAGAAATAATTTTTACAGCAGGTGGATCTGAAAGTGATAATACTGCAATAAAGGGAATAGCTAATCAATTAAAAAATAAAGGGAATCACATAATTACTTCTAAAATTGAGCATCATGCAATAATAGAAAGTTGTAAAAGTTTAGAAGAACAAGGATTTAAAATAACTTATTTAAATGTTAACAAAGAAGGATACATAGACTTGACTCAATTAGAAAAAGAAATAACTAATAAAACTATATTAATAAGTATTATGGCTGCAAACAATGAAATAGGTACTATACAACCTATAAAAGAAATATCAAAAATTGCCAAAGAAAAAAATATATTATTTCATACAGATGCTGTTCAAGCAGTTGGAAATATACCAATTGATGTTAAAGAAATGGGAATTGATATGTTATCATTGTCAGGACATAAAATACATGCACCAAAAGGAATAGGAGCATTATATGTAAAAGAAGGAATAAAATTCAAAAGATTTATAGATGGAGGACATCAAGAGAAGAATAGAAGAGCAGGAACTGAAAATGTAGCTGGAATAATAGGGCTTGGTAAAGCTTGTCAAATAGCTAAAGAAAATTTGGAACAACATATGATAGCATTAGAACAATTAAGAGATTATTATATTTCTCAGGTAGAAAAAAATATACAAGGAGTAATACTTAATGGAACATTAAAAAATAGATTACCAGGAAATGCTAATATTTCATTTAAAGATATAGATGGAGAAGCATTGCTTTTAGAATTAGACCAAAAAGGAATTTGTGCATCAAGTGGATCAGCCTGTACAGCAGGAGAAAGTACACCATCACATGTTTTAAAAGCTATTGGGCTTGATGACAGTATTGCAAATGGAGCAGTAAGAATAAGTTTCAGCGAAGAAAACACAAAAGAAGATGTAGATTATTTAGTAAAAAGTTTAATGGAAATAGTAGAAAGCTTAAGACAAAAGTCTTAAGCTTTCTATTTAATATAAAACAAATTTAATTTTCTAATATTGCAATAGCACATTTTATTCCATCAACTGCTGCACTCATGATTCCACCGGCATATCCTGCACCTTCTCCACATGGATAAATTCCTTTAATATTTGAAACTAAATTTTTATCTCTAAGAATTCTAACAGGAGAAGAACTTCTTGTTTCTGGAGCTGTAAGAATACTGTCAGGGTTAGCAAAACCTTTTAGTTTTTTATCAAAATATAATATTCCATTTTTCATTGTATCAATTATAAACTCAGGAAATAGTAAAGAAAGATTTGTTAAAGTATATCCAGGTTTATATGTAGGAATAACGTTTCCTATGGATTTAGAAATATTATTTGAAAGGAAATCTCCTAATTTTTGAACAGGAGCAAAGTAATTGCTACCTCCAAGTATAAAAGCAGTCTCTTCTAAATTTTTTTGAAAATTTACACCAGCTAAAGGAGAAGAAGAGCCAAAATCTTTTGGTGTTACTGATACTAATAAAGCACTATTTGCGTTTTTGCCATTTCTTAAAAAATTACTCATACCATTTGTAACAATAGTATTTTCTTCACTTGAAGAAGGTATTACCTGTCCTCCTGGACACATACAAAATGTATAACATGAATGTCCATTATTATCATGGTATGCTAACTTATATTCAGCAGGAGGTAATTTTAATTTTGTAATTGCTCCATATTGAGATTTATTTATATCTTCTTGTAAATGTTCAATACGAACTCCAACTGAAAAGTTTTTCTGTTCCATATTTAACCCTTTTTCATAAAGCATTTCAAAAGTATCACGACTACTGTGACCAATTGAAAATATAACTGTATCTGTTGGAATTTTTTTACTACAGATAACAGAAGTGATTTTATTATTTACTATTTCAATATCTGAAACTTTTTCATTAAATAAAAAAGTTCCACCTTTTGAAATTATATATTCACGTATATTTTTAATAATAGTTATTAAATTATCTGTTCCTAAATGAGGTTTTGACAAATATAAAATTTGTTTAGGAGCTCCAAAATTAACAAATTCTTCAAGAACTTTTCTGCAAAATGGAGAATTGATTCCAGTTGTTAATTTTCCATCAGAAAAGGTTCCAGCTCCACCTTCTCCAAATTGAACATTTGAAGATGGATTTAATTTCCCTGTAAGCATAAATTCATCAACAGTCTTTTTCCTTTGTTCAACAGATTGACCTTGTTCTATTATTAGTGGTTTTATTCCATGTTGAACTAAAGTAACTGCTGCAAATAAACCTGCAGGTCCAGCACCTACTATAACAGGACGACATGAAGGAGAACAATGAACAGATATTTTAGGAAAAGAAACTTCTTTTACTTTTTCAAATTTGTGTTGATATTTATGTTCATTCTTTAATTTCAAAATGACGCTATAAGTATAATGAACATCTTCCTTTCTTCTAGCATCAATTGACTTTTTTGTAATTTCCCAACTTAAAATATCTTTTTTTTCAATCTTATTTTTTTTGGCTATAAAATCAAGTAGTTCTTCTTCATTCAAATTTTCTCTTATTTTTATATTAGTAATTTTAAACATATAAATATTATAACATGAGATGAAAAAAATAAAAAGGAAAATACTTATAAAAAGCTTTATAGACAAAAAAAAATAAATATGATAGAGTATAAGGCGAAAAAGGAAAATTAAGAAAGGAAAAAATGTGAAAAAGGATAAAACAAAGTTAAAAGAAGAAATATGTATATTATTAACATTAATAATCATATTTATAGTTTTAGCAATATTGGTTTTAAATGGTAAAACAATAGGTTTTGATAAAATAATATCAAATTTTATTATAAACAAAATACCTGAAAGTATGAATACAATTTTAAAAGTTATTACAACAGTAGGAGGAACAAAAGTATTTCCATTTGTTGCAATAGGACTTTCTATATTAGCCATACTTTTAAAAAAGAAAAATTATGGGATAATAATATTTTTAAATTCTTTATTAGCAGCATGTGCATATATTAGTATAAAAAATATTATACAAAGACCAAGACCAACACCTTTTAGATTTATAGAAGAAACAGGGTATAGTTTTCCATCAGGTCATGCTACAAGTAATATGGCACTTTATGGAATGTTAATCTATTTAATATGGAAAAAACTCAAAAATAAAAAATTAAAAATAGTATTGACAATAATATTATCTTTGTGGATATTAACAGTAGGTGTTAGCAGAATATATTTTAATGTTCATTATGCAAGTGATATAATAGCAGGATTTGTATTAGGAATTATTTGCATTATGATTACAACTACTTCATTATCAAAAAAATTAAAAATATAGAAAAAACTTTTAAAACAATAAAAAATAATGTATAATAAAAAAGAGGGAAATAAACTGGGGTAAAATATGAAAAAATTAAAAACAATAAATAAGTACATATTAATATGTTTATGGATACTAGTATTAGGTAGTGTCTTTGGTTTTTTCGCAGAAATGTTATATGTATTAGTATATACTAGAAGTATAGAAATAAGAAGGGGCTTAATCTATGGGCCATTTATTCAAGTTTATGGAATGGGAGCTTTAGCTTATTATTTCTTAGTAAAAACAGAGCAAGATCCTAAAAAAGTATTTTTAAAAGGAATGTTATTAGGAGGAACATTGGAATATTTATGTTCATTCTTCCAAGAAATATTTTTTGGCTCAGTATCATGGGAATATAGTGATTTGTTTTTAAATCTGAATGGAAGAACTAGTATACAATATTGTGTATATTGGGGAATTATAGGAGTATTTTTCTTAAAAATTGTATATCCAGTATTTTTAAAAATGGAAAAATATTTAGATAGACCAAAAGTTATAATAATATCATATATACTTTTAGTATTTGTAGTATTTGATGTAGCTATATCTTGTATAGCTACAGTAAGGCAAAATGAAAGACATGAAGGAATACAAGCATCAAATAAATTTGACGAGTTTCTAGATAGAACTTATCCAGACGAATATTTAGACAAAATATTCAATAATAGAAAAAATATGTAGTAAGAAAGTTGGTGAAAGTTTTGAAAAAAATAGGAAACTTTAAACGTACAGAAATAATACTAATGATTGTTATATTAGTATTTATAGTAACAGGAGTTATAATATTTTCTGTTGTTCTTTCAAAAAGTAAACAGACAAAAGAAGCAAAGACAGAATATGTAGAAGAGTTAGAAAATATGATGGACAAGGAAAAGGAAGAGATTGATTCTTTAAATGTAACATTAGCAACCAAAGAAGAGCCACAACCACAGCAACAAGAGCAAATAACACCAACACCTTTAGAGGCAACATATAATGGATATCCAGTTGCAGGTAAAATAACCATTCCAAAAACAGGAGTAGATACACCTTTTTTAACTAATGTTACAGTAGAAGGAATGGAGCAAGCTCCATGTGTACTTTATAAAAAAGGAGAAATAAATGTATCAGGAAATATTTTTATAGTAGGACACAATTATAGAAATGGAACTTTATTTTCAAACAATAAAAATCTAGAAGCAGGAGATAAAATAATAATAACAGCTATGGACGGAACAAGTAGAGAATATACAATATATAATAAATTTATAACTACACCAGAAGATGTTAGTTATTTAAAAAGAGAAGTAGGAGAAACACCAGAAATAACATTACAATGTTGTACAGATGATGACAATCAAAGAATTATAATATTAGCTAAATAAAATAAAAAAAGATACGTAAATTTAATTTACGTATCTTTTATATATAAATATATTATGGATTAGCAGCATCCATTTCTACCACCACAGCAGCATACAAGTATTAATATAAGGATGATTATTAAACAACAGCTATCATCACCGAAACCAAAACCACCACAACCTCTGTTTTCTGGCATAATATAGACCTCCTTTCGTAGATATGTTAACAGTGTTTTATATATTCCTTTGTATGGTATATAATATGTAATCTAAAAAAGAATTGACACACTTAAAATTCAATTATTTTTGATTAAAAAGCTTTAAAAAGAAAAGGTAATGTGATAAAATTTCGAAAGGAGGAGTTTATGGCAACAAAAAAAGTAAAAGAAATATTTAGTGACTACCAAACAGAATCAATAATAAAAAATGCCGAAGTAAATGCATTAAATGTTAGCAAAAAAGATAATAGCTTGGGTGTTTTATTGCGTTCTAATGAATATTTAGAAGTTAAAGATATATGGTATTTTGAAAAATTTTTAAAAGATAGATTTAAATTTTCTAATATAGATATAAAAATACAATATGATGAAGAAACAAAAATAAAGTCAATAGATAAAGAATGGGAAAATATAGTTTGTTATATTTCACATAGATTTCCTATTGCGAAGAATATGTTATTTAAGAAAAGTGATATAGAAATAGAAAAAGATAAAATATATGTAAAAATGCATATTCCAGGAGCAGACTTCTTAAAAGCAAAAAAAGCAGATGTTGAAATAGAAAATACAATAAAAAGGTTATTTGGAAATAAATATAAAGTCGAAATAGAAGAACATGTAACAGAAAAAGACATAAAAGCTTTCAAAGAAACTAGTAAAAAAGTAAAAAAGAGAGAAATTGAAAAAATAATGGAAGCAACAATAAATACTAAACCTCAAGTTAAAGAAGAAAAAGAACAAACATTAGTAAAACAGAATAAAGTAAATGAGACAAAAGAAGAAAATAATACTCCATTAATATTAGGAAGAAATGCAAACATAAAAGAGCAAATTATAAAAATAGAAGACTTGAGTGCAGATGATGGAAGAGTCTCTTTATCAGGAGATGTACTTAATGTAGAAGAAAGAACGTTAAGATCAGGGAAAACTCTTTTAATGTTTGATATATATGATGGAACAAGTACATTAACATGTAAAGCATTTTTGGGAGAAGAAAAAGCAGAAAGAATAGTAAAAAGAGTTAAAAAAGCAAAAGGATTAAGAATAGTTGGAAATGCACAATTTGATCAATATTCAAATGAACTTACAGTAATGGCAAATACAATTGTAGAAACAGAAGGACTTCAAAAAATAGAAAGACAAGATTTAGCAGAAGAAAAAAGAGTAGAATTACATATGCATACAAAAATGAGCCAAATGGATGCAATGACTTCTGCAACAGATTTAATAAAAAGAGCTATGAAATGGGGAATGAAATCAATAGCTATAACAGATCATGGTGTCGTACAAGCATTTCCAGAAGCACATAAATTATTAGGAAAAAATAACCCAGACATGAAAGTAATATATGGAGTTGAGGCTTATTTAGTTTCAGACAACAAATCTATAGTTACAAACTCAAAAGGACAAGAAATAGATACAACATATTGTGTACTAGATTTAGAAACAACAGGATTTTCAGCAGTAACTGAAAGAATTACAGAAATAGGAATAATGAAAGTTAAAGACGGAGAAGTTATAGACAAATTTAGTGAATTTGTTAATCCTGAAAAACATATACCAGAAAGAGTAACAGAAGTAACAAAAATCACAGATGAAATGGTAAAAAATGCGCCAACAATAAAAGAGATGTTTCCAAAAATATTAGAATTCATAAAAGGTAGCGTATTAGTTGCACATAATGCAAGTTTTGATATAGGTTTTTTGAAGCAAAATGCACAGAGACTAGGATACGATTTTGACTATACATATATTGATACATTACCAATGGCTAGAGCTTTATTTCCTGACTTTAAAAAATACAAACTAGGAAAAATTGCAGAAAACTTAGGAATAAAAGTTGAAGTAGCACATAGAGCTTTAGATGATGTTGATACAACTGTAAAAGTTTTGAAAGTAATGATGGAAGAAATAAAAAAACGTGGAGCTAAAAAAGTAGAAGACATAGATTATGTAAGTGTAGATGAAAAGGCAAAAAAAGAAGAATATAAAAAGTTAATGCCATATCATGCAATAATTTTGGCTAAAAATTATGTAGGTCTAAAAAATCTATATAAATTAGTTTCTTATTCACATCTAGATTATTTTTATAGAAAGCCACGTATATTAAAAAGTCTATTAAAAAAATATTCAGAAGGATTGATATTAGGAAGTGCATGTGAAGCAGGAGAATTATATCAAGCAATAGAATTAGGAAAACCTGATGATGAAATAGAAGAAATTGCAAATGATTATGACTATTTAGAAATACAACCTACTGGTAACAATGAATTTTTAATTAGAAAAGGAATTGTTGCAAATGAGGAAGAGCTAAGAAATATAAATCGTAAAATAGTAAAATTAGGTGAAAAACTTGGAAAGCCAGTAGTTGCAACATGTGATGTTCACTTTATGGATCCACAAGATGAAATATATAGAAGAATATTAGAAGCAGGACAAAAATATGATGATGCAGACATGCAAGCACCTCTATATTTAAGAACAACAAATGAAATGTTAGATGAATTTTCTTATTTAGGAGAAGAAAAAGCATATGAAGTCGTTGTAACAAACACAAATAAAATAGCAGATATGTGTGAAAAAATCAGTCCAATATCATCAGAAAAATGTCCACCACATATCCCAGGTTGTGAGCAAACAATAAAAGATATAGCATATAATAAAGCACATGAACTATATGGGGAAGAACTACCAGAAATAGTACAAGAAAGATTGGACAAAGAATTAGATTCAATAATAAAAAATGGTTTCTCAGTTATGTATATAATTGCACAAAAATTAGTATGGAAGTCAAATGAAGATGGGTATTTAGTTGGCTCAAGAGGATCTGTTGGATCATCATTTGTTGCTAACATGACAGGAATAACAGAAGTTAACTCATTACCACCACACTATCGTTGCCCTAAATGTAAATATTCAGATTTTACAGATTATGGATTTAAAAATGGATTTGATTTACCAGATAAAGAATGTCCAAAATGTGGAACAATGATGGCAAAAGATGGAATGGACATACCATTTGAAACATTTTTAGGATTTAATGGAGATAAAGAGCCTGATATAGATTTAAACTTCTCAGGAGAATATCAAGCTAAAGCACATAAATATACAGAAGTAATATTCGGAAAAGGAACGACATTTAAAGCAGGAACAATAGGAACAATAGCAGACAAAACAGCATTTGGCTATGTAAAAGGTTATTATGAAGATAGAAATATACCAGTTAATAAAGCAGAAATAATAAGATTATCAAAAGGATGTACAGGAATAAAAAGAACAACAGGGCAACATCCAGGAGGAATAATAGTTGTTCCAAAAGGAAGAGAAATTTATGAATTTTGTCCAGTACAGCATCCAGCAGATGATCCAAATTCAGATATTATAACAACACACTTTGATTATCACTCAATTGATCAAAACTTATTAAAGCTAGATATATTAGGACATGATGATCCTACAATGATAAGAATGTTACAAGATTTAACAGGGATAGATCCTAAAGAAATTCCTTTAGATGACAAAGAAACAATGTCAATCTTTAGTTCTACAAAAGCATTAGGAGTAACACCAGAACAAATACATTCAGAAATAGGAAGTTTTGGAATACCAGAATTTGGAACAAAGTTTGTTAGAGGAATGTTAGTAGATACAAAACCAACAACTTTTGAAGAATTGATACGTATATCTGGATTATCACATGGTACAGACGTATGGCTAAATAATGCACAAGATTTAATTCAACAAAATATAACAACACTTAGTGAAGCTATTTGTACGAGAGATGATATAATGATATATTTAATAAAAAAAGGAGTTCCTCCAAATTCAGCATTTAAAATAATGGAATCAGTACGTAAAGGAAAAGTTGCAAATGGAGCAGAGCCAAAATGGCCAGAATATGAGCAATTACTAAGAGAAAAAAATATACCAGAATGGTATATAGATTCTTGTAAAAAAATAAAGTATATGTTCCCTAAAGCACATGCAGCAGCATATGTAACAATGGCCTTTAGAATCGCATGGTTTAAAGTACATAAACCATTAGCCTACTATGCAGCATATTTTTCAATAAGAGCAGACGAATTTGATAGTGAATGTATGATATATGGAAAAGAAAAAGTAAAAAACAAAATGAGAGAGATAGAAGCACAAGGAAATCAAGCTACAGCAAAAGATAAAGGAATGTATTCAGTACTTGAAATTGTATTAGAATTCTATGAAAGAGGATTCAAGTTTTTGCCAATGGATCTTTATAAATCACATAGTACCAAATTCTTAATAGAAGAAGAAGGAATAAGACCTCCACTAAATAGTATACCAGGATTAGGTACTGTTGCAGCACAAGGTATACAAGAAGCTAGAAAAGAAGGAAAATTCATGTCAATAGATGATATGAAAATCCGTTCAAAAATAGGAAATTCTGTATCAGATTTATTAAAAAAATTCGGTTGCTTAGATGGAATGAGTCAAAGTAATCAACTTAGTTTATTTGGATAATAGATTGGAGATATAATGGAAGAAATATTTACAGTAAAAAATATAATAATATACTTAGTAGCAATTAACCTAATTGGATTTTTGATAATGGGAATTGATAAATATAAAGCAATAAAAAAACAATGGAGAATTCCTGAGAAAACAATATTTATTGTTACAGGATTAGGTGGAGGAATTGGAACAATTGCAGGTATGTATACTTTTAGACATAAAACACAAAAGTTAGGATTTGTAATAGGTTTACCACTTATTTTAATATTGGAGATAATCACAGCAATTTACTTTATTGTTAAATAAAATATTATGTAATTCTAGATAAAATAAAGACATGGGAAATGCTTTAAAATTAAGCGTCCTATGTTTTTATTTTTTAAAAAACAAAAATAAAGAGTACACATAAAAAGTTACTCGAAAAAAAGAAAGAACAAATATAAAAAAGCGTAAAAATGTTTTGTGAATAAAACATGTGAAAAAAATGCCTATTTTTAATTATTCACAAAGTTTTCCACAGTTTCCACAAAACCAAAAAAATAAAAAAGAGAAAAAAGTCGATGTAAAAGGAAACATAATATTACAAAGATTACATAATTGTTACAAAAATATTACAAATGTAATAAAATATAATAAGAATGTAATAAAGGTGGAATAAAAATGTCAAATAATAAAAGAAATATATTTAGTGAAAAATTATTTAGATGTGAATGTATAGAAAACAAAGAGATGATAGAAAAAGAATGGAATAAATGTAAGCTATCAGGAGCTATTCTAATAGATGTTCGTAGTATACAAGAATTTAAAGAAGGACACATTAATGGTGCTATATCAATACCATATTATGAATTATATAAGAGAGCTAAAGAAGAATTAAGGAATAAAAATCAAGAAATAATGCTTTATTGTAATACAGGTAGTAGAAGTAAAAGAGCAAAAGTAATTTTAGAAAAGTTAGGATATAATAATGTAAAAAACTTTTATACATTATAAAAAATCCTACAAAAAAGACAAAAATTTTTATATATATAATAAGGAAGGAAAAATAATAAAAATATTATCGAAAAAAAATCAAAAAAAATAAAAAAAGGTGTTGACAAAGATACAAGGGTATAGTATAATATGATTTGTTACGCGACCAAGTGTGTTTTAAATATGAGGTGAGTAACAAAAAGTACATTGAAAAGTAAACAATAAATTCCAAGAGAAGAAACCAAAACGGAGGTTTATGAAAATAAACCGACCCAGAAGAGTTTTAAAAGTTTTCTAGAATAAAAAAAGTAAGAAGTAAGAAAGAGCTTGAAAAAAACTTTCAAAGAAGATTTATATAAACCTGATCGAAAGAGAA
>CANQGV010000010.1 GCA_947623475.1 uncultured Clostridia bacterium
GTTCATTGCTTAAGATATATCCGTTTTGTGTTACTATTACTCCACTTCCTAATCCTAAATCTTTTTCTGATGCCCCTGTTAGTAATGTTGAGCCTGTACTTTTTAATTTTGATATTCCTACAACTTTTTTTGTTGTTTCTTCTATCATATCTACTATTTTTTGGCTTTTTTCTGTTTCATTTTCCACTGTTTGCTCACTTTTTGTGTATAAAGTTCTTGTTGTGTTGTAACTTGGTTTTTCTACTTCTATGCTTTGATATATTTTGAATAACGAAATTATGAATATTAAAACAAATATAACTATTGTTATTTTGATTATTTTTCTTCGTATGCTGTTGTTTTTTTTCATAAAAAAACCTCCTGGAAAATGATTAATATACATATATTATTTTTTCCAAGAAGTTTTCTTTTATTCTTATTTTTTGGTTTTTTATTCCACTTTTTTTAGTTCTTCGTAACGTTTAATTTTATGTGTTGTTGTTTTAGCTAATTCTTCTGTTGTTAGTGTTATGTTTTTTATTTTTTTGTATATTGGTAGTGTTTGGTTTATTTCTTTTACTTTTTCCCAAAATATTTCTTTATATTCTTCTTCTGTTTTTTCTCCTTCCATTTGTTTTAACATTTCTTTATCATATACTATTTTTGCACATAACATTGTGTCTGTTGAATCTTTATGTCTTTGATATACTAGACTTTCAATTACTCCTGGTAATTTGTTTATTAAAAATTCTATTTCTTGTGGGTATACATTTTTACCATTTTGTAGTACTATTATATCTTTTTTCCTTCCTGTAATATATAAGAATTCATCTTCATCTAAATAACCATAGTCTCCTGTATGAAACCATCCGTCTCTCATTGCTTTTTCTGTTTCTTCTTCATTTTCATAGTAACCTAACATTACAGTTGGGCCTTTTACTAATATTTCTCCTATTCCCTGTTCGTTTTTGTCTTCTATTTTTACTTCTAATCCTGGTAATACTAATCCTATTGAGCCTGGTCTTTTTTCTTTGTCTGTTTCTGCTGATATAACTGGAGATGTTTCTGTTAATCCATATCCTTGTATTTGATCTATTCCTAAATTGGTATAACCAATTACAGTTTCTTTACTCATTGGTGCTGCTCCATATAACATTATTCTTATATGACCACCTAGGCTTTCTAATACTTTTTTAAATACTTTTTTCCTTATATCTATATTTATTTTTAATAGTGCATTTGATATTTTTGTCATTATTTTTATTAGTTTTGTTTTTCCTTGTTCTTCTATGGCATTTTGTATTTTTTTATACATTGTTTCTAGGACTAGTGGTACTGCTACAAATACACTTACTTTATATTCTTGCAAGTTCTTTTGTATGTATCTTAACCCATCACAAAAAGCTACTGTTGCTCCATTGTAAAATCCATATAAAAATGTTACTGTTGATTCAAAAGTATGGTGCAATGGTAAAAATGATAATAGTGTGTCTGTATCATATATTTTTACATATTTACTAAGTCCATTTATGTCTGAACATATATTTCTTTGTGATAGCATAACTATTTTTGGTAAATTTGTTGTTCCTGAAGTGAATAACATTATTGACATTTTTTCTGAATCTACTTTTACATTTTCGTATTGCTTGTTTCCTTCTTTTATTAACTTCTTTCCTTGTTTTACCATTTCGTTGAAATTTTTAATTTCTTTGTCTTTTATATCTTGCATACATATTAGTGTTTTTAATTTTTCGTTTTTATTTTTCATCTGTTTTGCTAATTCTGCAAATTTTTTGTCAAATATTATTATTTCTGCTTCACTTCTTTTTACTAGTGTTTCTATTTCATTACTTGGTAGTGCTACATCTACTGGTGCTACTACCATATTACTTGTTGTTATTGCAAAATAGCTTACACACCAAGCATAGCTGTTTCTTCCTATTAGTATTGCTTTTTTACCTTTTAGCCTTAGGGTTAAAAATTTTGTTCCTAATGCTTTTACATCTTCTAATACTTGTTTATATGTTTTTTCAACATATTCTGGCTCTTTTTTTGTGTAGTCTTTTTTGTATTTATAGGCAATATTGTTTGAGAAGTTATTTTTTGCTCTTTCTAATAGTTCTTTATAACTTCCTATTTCTTCTACATCTTCATAAACAACTCTTGATTTTTTTTCCATGTTTTCCCTCCTATTTTCGTTACTCTTATTTTATATTAAAAAAACTTTTTTATCAACTCTTGTTTTGATTTATTATGTAAAATGTGGTATAATTAAGTTGTAACTTTGCATGCTCATATTATTGAGTAAATTTACAAAATAACCTAAGGGGGTTGAAATGATTTTAATTGCAAGTTGTTTAATTACTGTTTTATTTATTGCTCTAGTTGCAATTCTTTATGTTTCTGCAACTAAACCTTATGGTATTGAAGACCTTAGCTTTTTAGATATTAATTCTTCTACCATTCGGGTAGAAAATTCTTATTTAAAAGATGAGGTTATAGCTCTTTGTCATGTAGGAATACAGGACACCTACGAATTGTATCGCATTGGAATTATTCTTTTTGAAGATCCTTCTAAGCACTTCAGAAAAGAGTTTTGTACTTTTGTAGGAGACTTCAATTGTAGAAAAATTTTTGTATGTTTTGATAATTGTTGTATGGTCCTTCCATATAATAAATTATTACATATGGATTTGCTTTATATGGGATTTAAAAGAGAGTATATTCCACTTAGTGAATACTTCTGGTTATGTGAAGATGCCACTTACTTAAATCCATATATTTTCGACATTAATAGAGATGTTGAGAATAGATTTAGATTACTTTATAATTTTTCTTTAAATTCTTTCCATACAATGAATGAAAAGATTGATTTTTGTGGCTCTGGTCAGTTTTTTGAATCCTTGTTGGAACATAAAGATTTACCCTTTTAGGGGGAAGAAGCTTTAGGCTATTGACTTATAGCCTTAAGGCTTCTTTTTTTAGTTATTTTTCATTTTTGTTACAATTATTGCTTTTTTTTACTTTTATTTATATAATTTAAAAAATAATGTTACATTATGTTTTTTTAAGCAAAGGATGTTGAGGAGAGATACTATGATAGAAAAAGGTTTTTATAATTTAACAGATTCCCAAAAAAATATTTGGGATACAGAATTATATTTTAGTAATTCTAGTTTAAACAATGTTGGTGGCTATGTTTTAATTAAGCATGACGTCGATATTAAATTATTAGAAAAAGCCGTAAATTTATATGTTAAGAAAAATGATGCATTACGTATTCAAATAAAAAATATAGATAATATTCCATACCAGCATGTACTTGATTACTCTGAATTTAATTTGGATGTTGTTTATTTAAAAGATAAAGATACTATTGATAAAAAAACTGATGAACTTATGCATATTCCTTTTTCTATTGTTGATTCATGTTTATATAATTGTACTCTTTTTAAATTAAATGATGGTACAGGTGGTTTTGTTTTTATTCTTCATCATTTAATTTCTGATGCTTGGAATATGAGCCTTTTAATTAGCGAAATTATGGATTTGTATTCAGATTTAGTTAATAATCGCTATATTGATGATTCTTGTTTCCCCTCATATGTTGAATATATAAAGTCTAATGAGAATTATATGAAAAGTTCTCGTTTTAAAAAAGATGATGATTTTTGGAAAAGTCAATTTGATAAAGAGCCTAGTTTGTCATATATTACTAGTAAAAATAAACAAGAAGTTCAAACAGAATCTGTTAGAAAAATTTTTGAACTTCCTAATGATTTATATGAAAAAATAAATAGTTTTTGTAAAGAACACAAATCTTCTATTTACACATTTTTTATGGCTATTTATTCTTTGTATGTAGCTAATATTAACAATGTTTCAGAGCCTATTTTAGGTACTCCAGTTTTAAATAGAAGTGGTGTTAAAGAAAAACATACTGCTGGTATGTTTATTAGTACTGTTCCTTTCAAGGTTTCTATTGATAAGAATAGTACTTTTTGTGATTTTTTGAAAGAAGTTTCTACTCAACAGCTTTCTGTTTTTAGACATCAGAAGTATCCATATAATGAGTTGTTACAGTCTATTAAAAAGAAATATAATCTTAGTGAAAATTTATATGATATGGTTTTGTCTTATCAAAATGCAAGAGATGATAGTAAGAATTGTGATATTCCTTATTCTTCTAAATGGGTTGAAAATGGACATACTTTAGATTCTTTAGAAATTCATTTTTATGATATGGATAATACTGGTACTTTAAGTGTTTTTTATGATTATCAAATAAATAAATTTACTCCTAAGGAAATTGAAGATTTGCATAGCAGAATTTTGACTATGGTTGAAACTGTTTTAGTTAATCCTTCAATTGTTTTAAGAGATATAAAGATTACAAACAAATCTGAAGAAGATTTTATTTTAAATGATTTTAATTCTACTTTTTTAAATTATGATAAAACTACAACAATTTTAGATATTTTTAATAAAAATGTGAAGGAACATAGTTTTGATACTGCATTAGTTTTTGAAAATGAAAGTTATAATTATTTTGAGTTAGATAATATGTCTAATAGATTTGCTAATTTTTTACTTTCATTAAAGTTACCTAAAAATAGTATTATCGGAGTTATGCTTAATCGTTCTGTTGAAACTATTTTTTGTATGCTTGGTATTTTAAAAGCTAATATGGCATATATGCTAATAGATCATGAATTACCAGAAGATAGAATTTGCTTTATGCTAAAAAATGCTTCTGTTCCCCTTCTTGTTACTTCTTCTGATGTTCCTTATGTGAATTTTGACAATAAGGTTTATTTAGATAGCTTATTGATTAGTGATTTTGATAGCGATTTACCTACTATTTATGAAAAACCTGATGATTATTTGTCTGTTGTTTATACCTCAGGATCTACTGGACAACCAAAAGGTGTTTTACTTAAAAGATATAGTATGGTTAATCTTGTTAATGGTTATAGAGAAACTATGAATATAGATGATTTTAATTGCTTTTTAAGTATTTGTTCTGTTTCTTTTGATATGTTTGCAGCTGAAGTTTGGATTGCTTTACTTTCTGGAAAGAAGCTTGTTTTAGCAAATGAAGAACAGAGTAAAATTCCTATTGAAATGAGTTCTTTAATTAACAAAGAAAATTGTGAATTTATGCTTATTACTTCTTCTAAGCTTGATCTTTTATTATCTAATACTCAAACTTCTTCTTGCTTGAAGAAAATTAAAGCTATGCAACTTGGTGGCGAAGTTTTAAACCCTGCTTTTTATAATAAGTTGATAGAATTTACTGATGCCAAAATATATAATGGTTATGGTCCAAGTGAAACTACTTCTTGTTGTTCTTGCAAATTTGTTTCTTCTAGCAAAAATATTTCTCTTGGAAAACCACTTCCAAATACTCAACTTTATGTTTGTACTTCTGACTTAAAGTTGTGCCCTATTGGAGTTTCAGGTGAACTTTGTATTGCTGGAGATGGCGTTTCTTTTGGATATATAAATAATAAAGAAGATATTGATAAACATTTTGTAAAAAATCCTTTTGGTGATGGGCTTCTTTATAAAAGTGGAGATTTAGCTAGATTAAATTCTTCAGGGGAAATTGAATATATAGGTAGAAATGATTTTCAAGTAAAGTTTAGAGGACTACGTATTGAATTAGAAGAGATTACTAGTAAACTTCTTTCTATTAAAGGTATAGATAAATGTGTTACTGTTATTCATAAGGTAAATGGAGTTAAGTGTATTTGTTCTTTTATTGTCAGCTCTTTGACTGATATTAGTAAAATAAAGACTAAGCTTTCTTCTTTACTTCCTCATTATATGATACCTTCTCATATTGTTATTTTAGATGAATTGCCTTTATCTTCTAATGGAAAGATTGATAGATCTAAATTACCTGATATGGTTATTAAGAAAAAATATGTCGCTCCAAAAACTAAAATGCAAAAATATGTTGCTAGTATTTTTGAGAAGTTTTTAAATGTTTCAAAAGTCAGTATTGATAGTGATTTCTTTGAACTTGGTGGAGATTCTTTAATTGCTATTAAAATTATTACTCAAATCAATTGTGATTTAGGTATAGATTTGAGTATTAAGGGTATTTTTGAAAATACTTCTGTTTCAAGTTTAAGTAAATATATAAGTTCTTTATCCACAAAAAAGCCTCAAAGTGTGGAAAAAAATGTTGCTCCAAAGATGAATTCTTACCCTGCTACTTCAGCACAAAAAAGAATTTTCTATTCTATTCAATCTAATAAAAGAACTTTAGCTTATAATACTCCTGGTGGATTACTTTTTGATAAAACACCTTCTATTAAAAAGTTAGAACGTTGTTTTACTAAGCTTGTTAAAAGACATGAAGCTTTACGTACTTATTTTGTTGTTAAAGATACTCAAGTAGAACAAAAATTTATTAACCCTTATAAGTTTAAATTAGATGTTTTACATGATAAATATATTAATTTAGATAAGTTATTTATAAATTTTGTTAAGCCTTTTGATTTAAGTAATGCTCCTTTGTTTAGAGTTCAATTGGTTGTTTTTGAAAATGGTAAAAGTGTTTTGTTTACAGATTTTCACCATATTATTTGTGATGGAGCTTCAATTTCTATTTTCATAAAAGAACTTTGTGATTTATATAATAGGAATTCTCTTGATGACAAAGCTTTTGATTATAAAGATTTTTCAATATGGGAACAAAAATATTTAAAGAGTGATTCTTTTGAAAAAGATAAGTTTTTCTGGTTAAATCAGTTTAAGGGTGAACTTCCTGTACTAGAAATGCCTACTACTTTCAAAAGGTCTTCAAATGTTGGATTTAGTGGTGCACACATTTCTTATGAATTGCTTTCAGGTCAACAAATAATAGATTTATGTAAAGATTTAAATACTACTCCATATATGTTTTTATTAAGTGTTTATTATATTTTACTTTATAAATATACTAATCAAACAGATATTGTTGTAGGTACTGCTTTATCTGGAAGAGATATTCCTGAAGTTTATGGAATGCTAGGTATGTTTGTTAATACTTTGGCTTTGAGATCTAGTTTTGATGTAGAAAATTCTTTTAAAGATTTCTTATTAAGTGTTACCACTTATTGTTTAGAAGCTTTTGAGCATAGCAAATTTCCTTTTGATAAATTAGTTGAAGATTTAGATTTTACAAGAGATATGAGTAGAAATCCTATTTTTGATACTATGTTTGTTTATCAAAATGAAGATATGCCAGAGGTTAATTTGAATAAAATAAATACTAATTATTATATACCTAATAATAATACTTCTAAATTTGACTTTTTGTTAGAGGTTATTCCTAAGGAAAATTCTTTTAAATTAAATTTAGAGTATAAAACAAAATTATTTAATAATGAGTTTATGGAATTTTTTGTTAAGCATTTTGAAGAGATTGTTAATCAGGTTATTGCAAATCAAGATATTAAATTAAAAGATATAAAGATGTTAAATGAAAATGAAAAAAATTCTATTTTAAATATTTATTCTGGCAATGATTTAGATTACCCAAAAGATAAGAGTATAATTGAACTTTTTGAGGAACAGGCTTTGAAGACTCCTAGAAATACTGCAATTATTTATAAAGGGAAAAAATATAGTTATAGTAATTTAAGACGTAAGGTTAATGCTTTTGCATATTATTTATGTTCTCATGGTGTTTCACAAGGAGATATTGTTGGAACTCTTTTAGAACGCTCTGATAATTTAATTATTGCTATGCTTGGAATTATGAAATGTGGTGCTGTTTATTTACCTATTTCTACTCAGTTTCCTAAAGAAAGAATTGAGTATATCATTAAAAATAGCAAACTTCATAATTTGATTGTTGATAAAAATTATAAGGGATTTGATTATGGTCAAACTCTTGTTAATATAGATAATATTGATTTAACTATAGAAAGTGTTGTTGATATTGATTACAATGTAGATGATGCTATTTACAGTATTTATACTTCTGGCTCTACTGGTAACCCTAAAGGAGTTCTTGTTACTAACAGAAATTTAAATAATTTTATACATTCATTTAATAAACTTTTTGATAATAGTGTAGATAAAAATGATATTGCTATTTCAACAACTAATATTTGTTTTGATGTTAGTATTTGGGAGTTTTTCTTTAGTTTATTAAATGGTGCTAGTTTATATTTATATGAACATGAGACAATTGAAGATATTTTTGATTTTTGTAATACTTTAATGAGTGAACATATTTCTTTAGCTTATTTACCACCAAATATTTTAAATGAGGTTTATAATATTTTAAATGATAACCCTAAACATTTTTATTTAGAAAAAATATTACTTGGTGTTGAGCCTATTCGTACTTCAATTGTTAAAAAGTTCTATGATTTAAACCCTAATATAAAAATTGTAAATGGTTATGGACCAACAGAGACTACTATTTGTTCAACAGCTTTTGTTGTAAAGAAGTCTAATCTTTCTAAATATACCAATTTACCTATTGGTAAGCCTCTTTATAATTTAAATGCTTATGTTTTGGACAAAGATTTATTTCCAGCTCCTATAGGTGTTCCTGGTGAACTTTATATTTCTGGAGATAATGTTACCAAAGGATACTTAAATAACTCTAGAATGACTGCTGATAAATATATTTCATGTCCTTTTGAAGAGGATTCTGTTATGTATTCTACAGGTGATGTTGTAAAGATTTTGCCTGATGGAAATTTGAGTTTTATTGGTAGAAATGATAATCAAGTAAAGATTAAAGGACATCGTATTGAATTAAATGAAATTTCAAATAGTGTTTCTTCATACCCTGGAATTTCTAAATGTTTTATTATAGTTAAAAGACAAAAAATCGCTGCATATTTTATTGCAGATGTTCCTATTGTTCTTAATGATTTGCGTAGCTTTTTAAGTTTGAAATTACCTGTTTATTCTATACCTAATTATTTTGTACAATTAGAAAGTTTTCCTTTAACTATAAATGGTAAGATTGACAAAAAACAACTAGATAAGATAGAATTAAAGAGTAATAATTCTTATGAAGCACCACGAAACGATTTTGAACAACAGCTTTGTGATTTGTGGAAAGAATTTTTAGATGTTGATAAGGTAGGAATAAATGATAATTTCTTTGATTTAGGAGGAGATTCTTTAATTGCTATTCGTATGCAAATTGATGCTTTTCGTTTAGGATTAAATATTTCATATTCAGATATTTTTGCATTTCCTACTATTAAACAACTTTCTGAAAAGATTAGTAATGTTAAAAATGATAATAGTCTTGATGACTTTGATTATACCAATATAAATAAATTATTAGAGGTTAATAATTTACCTATTCCTAATAAGTTTAGAAAAACTAATTATAAGAACATTCTTTTAACTGGTGCTACTGGATTTATAGGTGTTCATATTTTAGATAGATTACTAACAAATACTAAGGCTACTATTTATTGCTTAGTTCGTAGTAAAAATAATGAATCTACTGTTAATAGACTTATTAAAGTTTTAGACTTCTATTTTGGCAATAAATATGATAAATTTATTGGTAATAGAATAAAGATTATAGATGGAGATGTTTCTTTTAAACATTTCGGTATGAATGATGTTGATTATCAAAAAATAGGTAAAAAACTTTCATGTGTAATAAATTGTGCAGCAATTGTTAAACATTATGGAATGGCTGATGTTTTTAATAAGACAAATATCGGTGGAGCTAAAAATATTATAGATTTGTGTAATAGTTTTAATATTCCTCTTTATCATTTATCTACTTTAAGTGTTTCTGGAAATGCGTTTTTAGAGGGAGCTGGCTCAGAGGTTTCTAGTCTTAAAGAATCTACAGTTTTTAAAGAACATGATTTGTTTATTAACCAAAAAATCTCTAATGTTTATGTATATTCTAAATTTATGGCAGAACGAATTATTTTAGATAATGTTTATAATAACGGATTAAAGGCTACAATTATACGTTTAGGTAATATCACTAGTAGATATTCTGATGGTAAATTTCAAATTAACATTTCTGAAAATGCTTATTTGAATAGACTTTTATCTTTTATTAAATTAGGTGCTATTCCTGATTATATGTTAGAAGGTTATGGAGAATTTACTCCTGTTGATTATGTAGCTGATGCAATTTCTAAAATTATTCAAGTAAAACAACCTTATAATGTTTTACATTTATATAATGATAATCATATTCCTATGGAAAAATTAATTTCTATTTTTTCTGATTATGGAATTGATATGAAAGTTTTACCAGAAGAACAATTTTTAAAAATTGTTAATAAGTTTATGAAGAAAGATAAAGAAGCTCTTTCTGGTATTATTAATGATTTTGATAATGATAAAAAATTAGAATATAATTCTAATATTGTTTTTAATAGTGATTTTACAAATGAATTTTTATCTAAACTTTCTTTTAAATGGTGTTCCATTGGTAGAGTTTATTTGTTTAGATATTTAGATTATTTAAAAGATTTAGGTTTGATATAGTTTTGTGATATACGGTTTTAGATAATCTTGGAAATACTAAAGAGGAGGTTTGTAGAATGGTTTTAGTAGGAAATGGAGCTTTATTAGCTTTATGCTTATCTACCTTTTTACTACTTTTATTGTTAATTTTAAATATAAAAATTAAAAAGAAAAAGCAAAAGAATTGGTTTTTTATTGGAATTCTTGTGTGCCTATTAATCATTTGTATAGGTCAAAGTCTTTCAATTATAGTACCACGTTTTACAGATATTGAGCCTGTTTATTTCGACTACATTGTTTATATTGGTACTTGTTTTTTACCTCTTGCCTTTTTCTTTTTTGGTTTATCTTATGCTAAAACCAAATTTATTTTTACAAAGAAGTATTTACTGCTTTTTATTATACCAATACTTTCTTTACTTGTTTTGTGGACAAATGATTTTCACCATCTATTCTATGTGAAGTATTCGGTTATAAATAAAGATACTATATTTGGACCTTATTTCCCTATCCATTCTTTTTATACTTATATAGTACTTTTAGCAGGTATTTTCATTTTAATAAATGCTTCTATTAGAAACTCTGGTTTCTTTTCTAAACAGTCTCTTTTGCTAATTGCTGGTGCAATAACTCCAATTATTGTTAATATGACTGGTGCTGTTGGATTAGATATGAGTATTTATGTTACTCCTATCAGCTTTACAGCTACTGCATTGTTTTTCTCTATTGTTGTTATTAAGTTTAACTTTTTAAATGTTTCACCTATTGCTATTCAGACTGTTGTTGATAGAATTTCTGATGCTTATTTGGTTTTAGATGTTGATAATGTTATTATAGACTTTAATAAAACCTTTTTAAAAATAGCTAATGCTCCTGCAAATAAGTTAAGAGGTAGAAATATGTTTACCTTAGTTGCAAGAGATACATATTTTAATATTGATAGTAATTTATTAAAAGAATTTATAGATAAGTCAAAAGAAACTGGAAAAACTTATTCTTTTGAGATAAAGCTTACAAATGTTGAAAAATATTTTAATGTTGAAGTTTCAAGTATTTTTTCTAATGCTTCTTACTTAGGAGTTTTGATTTTATTTAAAGATATTACTCAACATACTCTTGACTTACGCACTATTAACGAAAATCAAGATATGTTAATGGAAAAAGAGCGTTTAGCTTCACTAGGACAATTAGTTGGAGGTATTGCTCATAACTTAAAGACTCCTATAATGTCAATAGCTGGAGCTTCTGAAGGGCTTAAAGATTTAATTAAAGAATATGATGCTTCAATAGGTGATCCAGAAGTAAATAATGATGACCACCATGAGATTGCAAAAGAGATGGATACTTGGGTTGAGAAAATAAAAGAATATACAGAATATATGTCTGATGTAATTACAGCTGTTAAAGGTCAAACTGTAACTTTAGTTAATGATGAGTCTGTTAGCTTTACTGTTACAGAAATGTTAAAACGTGTAGATATTCTGATGAAACATGAGCTTAAAAATGCAATTGTTTATTTAAATATTTCAGTTAAAACTGATGAAAATCTTTCTTTAAATGGGGATGTTAATAGTTTAGTACAAGTTATAAATAATATGATTTCTAATTCTATTCAGGCTTATAAAGGTAAGAAAGATCAAAAAATTGATTTAATAGTTGATAGGGTTAATAATAATTTGGTTATTACTGTTAAAGATTATGGCCCTGGTATTCCTAAAAATGTTATGAATAAATTATTTAAAGAGATGGTTACAACTAAAGGTAAAAATGGTACAGGTTTAGGACTTTATATGTCTTACTCTACTATTCGTGGACATTTTAATGGTAATATAACTGTTAATTCTAAAAAAGGCGAAGGTACAGAGTTTGTCATTACATTACCTTTGTTTTACAATTAGCCCACTATTATATTTTATATTTAAACTTAAGCAAAGAAGGAGTAAAATTATTATTTTGCTCTTTCTTTGTTTTTTGCTTTGGGAAAGCCTGAGCTAAAACATAGCTCAGGCTCTCTTTTAACCTTTTACAGAATCCATTGTTTCAAGAATTCGATATTTTTTATCAATGTCTTCAACACCTTTTTTTATTTCTATTAAAGATATTACATCAAAATATTTTTTAATGTTTTTTCTAAAGACATCTACTTCCAAAACATATTTTCTTGGTCGTAATGGTTTTCTAATATCGTATTCTCTTACAACGAATTCTACAATTTCATCAACCATTTTCAATGTTTCAATAAAAACTTCTTTTTCAATTCCTTTTGCTTCTTCATTTGAGGTATATAAATATTCACCCAAATTTCTTCCGGAATATAGAGATAGTCCTTTTATAGCGTCTTCTGTTTTATATATACGTAACATTTGTAATATATTAAGTGCACGCCATTCGTCAGATCCTCTTTGTTTAAAGTTTTCATCTAAAGAAATTTCTTTGTTTAGAATTTCTTTTCCCATTTCTAATAGTTCTTCTGCTTTTGTGTTTGCTTTTTTGGTTTCCATTTTTTACCTCTCAAACCATAAATCCTTAAGCATTTAAAATGCGTGAAATAACTTCACATGACCAAAACTTTCTACCTTAAAGGTATTTATATTATATTCCTATTTACATAATTAGTCAAGATTCGATTTTTATTTATATTTTTCTTGTATTGCTTTTATTTCTTCGTAATCATTTTCTAAAATGTCCATAAATACTTCTATCATTTTAGGATCAAATTGTTTACCTGCACCGTTTCTTAATTCTTCTTTTACTTTTTCTAGAGGTAAACTGTCACGATATGTTCTTCTTGATGACATTGCATCAAAACTGTCTGCTATTGATGTTATTCTTGCTAAATATGGTATTTCTTCTCCTTTTAGTCTACTTGGATAACCATTTCCATCATAGCGTTCATGATGATGTTTTACTATTGGTATTATGTCTTTAAATATTGTTGCATTTGATAATATATGTGCTCCTATTGATGGATGATTTTTTATTTCTGAGTATTCACTTTCTGACAATTTTGTTTCTTTTAATAAAATATTATCTGGTACTCCTATTTTTCCTATATCATGAAATAAACCTCCTACTTTTAAAGTATTTATTTCAGATTGTTTTACTCCTAGTTTTTTTCCTAATAATACCGAATATTCTGAAACTCTATCTGAATGTCCTCTTGTATATGTATCTTTTACTTCTACTGTATAACGTAAAGTTTCTACACTTTCTAAATATGCTTTTTCAAGTTCATCATTTATTTTACTTATTTCTTTCATTTGTTTTATTGACTTTATTCCAGATTCTATTAGTAATAATAATTGATCAAATTTATCACTTTTTTCACAGTATCCTTGTATTTCTAATCTTCTTATTGTTTCTAGTGGAGGTGCTAAATCTTTGTGTCCTGTTAGTAATAAAATGTATAAATCTTTATTGAATTTTCTTATTTCTTCTACTACTTCATCTCCATGTATTGGTGTCATTATGAAGTCTAATACCATTAAGTCAAAGTGTTCATTTCTGACTTTTTCAATTGCTTCTACTGGATCTGTTACTCCTGTAAAAGAATATCCTGATCTTTTTAAGAATATTGATAATGAGTCTACTATTCCTCCCTCATCATCTACTACAATTATTTTGTAGGGATTTTCTGTATTTATTTGTTGTGTTTGCATGTTTTTTCTCATTAGGATTCCCTCCTTCTTTATCATTATATACTAAATAGTAGAAAAATCAATAGTTTTTGTTTTCATTTGATTTCAGAATTTAGTTTTTGTAAAATTTTGTTTATTTTTTTGTTTTTTTATGATAATATTTTGTTAAATTGAATGAGAGTTTTTAGTTCAAATTTTTAACAAAAGAGGAGGATTTAATTTAAAGATGAAAAAATTATGTTTGAATATTTTTATAATTGCTTTTTTCAGTTTACTAGTTTTATTTATTGGAAATAATTGTTTTGCTTATGATGATTATAAAATTGATAAATATTCTATTGATATGACTGTTAATGAAGATAATACTTTTAATATTACAGAAAAAATAACAGCTGTTTTTAAACAAAGAACTCATGGCCTTTATAGGACAATTCCATTGATAAATAATGTAAAAAGACTTGATGGCTCTGAATCACAAAATAGAGTTAAAATAACAGATGTTAATGTTAGTGAAAATTTTTCTAAGAAATATTCTGATGGTATGCTTCTTTTAAAAATAGGTTCTGCTTCTAGTTATGTTTATGGTTCTCATGATTATACTATAAGTTATAAATATAATATTGGAAAAGACCCTCTTAAAAATTCTGATGAACTTTATTTTAACTTAATTGGCAATGGCTGGGATGTATATATTCATAATATTGATTTTAAAATAAATATGCCAAAAGATTTTGATTCTTCTTCTTTAGGTTTTTCTTCAGGAAAATATGGAGAAACAGATGCTTCTAAAGTAGAATATTCTGTTGATGGTCGTGTTATTAGTGGTTCTTTAAGTCAGTTATATCCTCGTTCTGCTTTAACAGTTAGATTAACTTTACCTGAAGATTATTTTGTTGGAGAAAGTTTAAATATAGATTTCATTTCTATCCTTACAATATTATTTTGTGTAGGTGCTGTTTTTGTAGCTTTTGTCTTTTGGTTTAAATATGGAAAAGATGATAAAGTAATAGAAACTGTAGAATTTTATCCTCCTGATGGATTAAATTCTGCTGAATTAGCTTATGTTTATAATGAACTAGAAACTAGTAATGGAGTAATTTCTCTTTTATTTTATTTAGCTAATAAAGGTTATTTAAAAATTGAAGAAACTAATAAAAAAGAAACTGGCTATTCTTTTAAAATTACAAAATTGAAGGATTATGATGGAGATAATTCTTCAGAAGAAGTATTTATGCATGGATTATTTTTAGATAAAGATTATGCAACAGATAAAACTTTAGAGAATAAATTTTATATTACAATATCAATGGTTTCTAGACTTATAAAAAAAGATTTTAAAGATAAAATTTATACAAAATCTAAAGATTCTAAACAGAACAAAATACTTGTATATATGATTGCGTTTCTTACTATAATAACTTTCTATGTTCCTGCCTTTTTCACAACTGACGGTATTAATTTAATTGGAGGATTAACATTTTTCCTTTTATTTTTCTTTAGTTTTTATAAGATTATAGATTTTACAAGAAGTAAACTTGTTGCCGTTTCTGGAACTATATTTTGTGGCCTTTTACTGTTATTCAGTTCACTATTTGTCTTCAGACCAGTTGTAGAATCAGGAAATTTTGCTTTTATTACTTTTATTGTTAAAATTGTTACTTTAGTAATTTTACTTGTATTTTTAAAATTACTTAGAAAGAAAAATTCATATGGTACACAAATTTCAGGTAAATTACGTGGATTTAGACGTTTTTTAAAAATTGCAAAAAAAGAAGAATTAGAGTTTTTAGTTAAAGAAAAACCACAATATTTTTATGATATGTTACCTTTTGCTTATGCTTTAGGTGTTACTGATAAGTGGGTTAAAAAGTTTGAAGTTATTGGTATTCAAGAGCCAACTTGGTATTCTTCATATAATACTTTTAGTTATACAAGATTTAACCATTTTATGAGTAAAACTGTTAAAACTGTCGGTATAAGTATGACTTCTTCACCTGCAAGTTCTGGCTCTGGAGGATCTGGAGGAGGATTCTCTGGTGGTGGCTTCTCTGGAGGTGGCTCTGGTGGAGGTGGTGGAGGCTCTTGGTAACCTCTACCCTATGATTATTTATTTTAAGGAGAGAAAAAATGACTATTATATATGTTGTAATTTTTATTATTTTAATTTTACTGATTTATATTTTTATTACTTATAATGCTTTAGTTAAATCAGACAATTTTGTAAAAGAGGCTTTTTCGACAATGGACGTTTATTTGAAAAAAAGATGGGATTTAATACCTAATCTTGTAGAAGTTGTTAAAAGCTATGCAGCTTATGAAAAAGATGTTTTAAATAGTGTTACTGCTTTGAGAAATAATGCTTATGATAGCTTGACTGCAAATAATAAATTGTCTATTAATGAGCAATTATCTTCAGGTCTTGAGAAACTTCTTTTAGTTGCTGAAAATTATCCTGATTTAAAAGCTAATGAAAATTTTAAAGATCTTAGCAAAAACTTGACTCAAGTTGAAGATGAGATTGCTAATAGTAGAAAATATTATAATGGTTGTGTAAGAATTTTTAATAATAAAGTTTCAATGTTTCCTAGTAATATAATTGCTTCTATTTTTAAATTTAAAAAAGCTAAGATGTTTGAAATTGATACTGAAGAAAAAAATAATGTAAAGGTGGATTTATAATATGAAAAATTTTTGTTTTAAGAAAATTTGCATAATTTTTCTTAGTTTATTTTTAATAATTTTTTGTAGTAATATTTATAACGTAACTTTTGCAGCAACTTCATCAAGTTCTAATTCAACTAGTTCTGTTGGTTATACTATTACTAATTATTCTATTAACATGACTGTTAATGAAAATAATACCTTTAATATTGTTGAAAATATAAAAGTAAATTTTATTACTCCTAAACATGGAATTTATAGAGATATTCCTTTAAGAAATGAAATAAGAAGAGCTGATGGAACAAAATCTTCTAATAAGGCGATTATTTCTAATTTAAAAGTAAATAAACCTTATTCTGTTTCTTCATCTGCTTCTTCATCTGTTATAAAAATAGGAGATGCTGATAGAACATTAACTGGTGATCAAGAGTATATAATTACATATACATATGATATTGGAGAAGATCCTGTTAAAAATTCTGATGAACTTTATTTTAATTTAATTGGAACAGAATGGGATACAACAATTGATAATGTTGATTTTTCAATAACAATGCCAAAGGAATTTGATAAGTCTACTTTAGGTTTTACAACAGGAGCTTTAGGCTCATCAACAGTTGCAAATATTTCTCCTTCAGTAGATGGAAATACAATTAGTGGTAGTTTTTCAGAAGGTTTAAAACCTGGTCAAGCTTTAACTGTAAGGCTTACTTTACCAGAAGGATATTTTGTAGGTGCAAGATCT
>CANQGV010000011.1 GCA_947623475.1 uncultured Clostridia bacterium
ACCCCAAAACCAGAAGAAGGAAATTATGTAATAGCTACAAAACCACAAGGTTTACGTATGGGACAAATATGTGTTAACAATGTACCAAAAGATGATAATAAAACATCAACTGCAGGTACTGTATATTACCCACAAATTAGTAATAACACTACTGCAAAAGATATTATTATAGATGGTTATTTAGGAAATAATGGTAGAATTCGTGTTAAAGATACAACACTTGAAATAACTAAAGAAGTAGAAGGATATGTTGGAAATCAAGATTATAAAGATGAAGAATTTGAATACACAATAAACATACCAGCATATGCAAATGAAAATCAAGAAACAATAAATGCAATTAGTATCTTAAAAAATGAAAAATATGTACAAAATGGTAACATGCAAAAATGGATCATGAAGCCAGGAACAATAGAAGTTATACCAGACAACGTAGGATTTGTACAAACAACAGAAGTTAATGAAGATGCAGGTACTTCTTCATATAAACTTGCAGAATATAATGGTCAATATATGTATGTTGGATTAAATGAAAACTTAACATTTGATTTATATGATTCTAGTAAAGACCCATACTTTAATCCAAATATAACACCAGAACAACAATTACCTGGTGTAGGTGAACAATGGTCTGCTAAAAATGATGGATCAATTGAATATTATGCAAATGTGCATTTAGTACCAAAAGATAAAGTAGATGGTAAAGAATTTGATACTAGCACAATAGAAGATTATCCAACAGAAAAAGTTGTTTTAGCTACATTAGATGCAACTAAACCAATAGAAGAGCAAGTTAGCTCAGATTATTATACAAGAACAGCATATGCAACTATACCTCTTGTATTTGATAAAAACGGAGATGCAAAATTCACATTAAAACATGATCAAGGTATATTGATAACAGGTATAGATTCTAGCACAACTTATACAGTTACTGAAAATTTAACAGATGAACAAAAACAAAAAGGGTATAGATTTGACCATGCATATAATAGCAATAATGCAGATTTACAATCAACAGATGGAAAAGTTTCAGGAACAATTAATCAAGACTCAAGAGAAATACACTATGTAAATATGGATTATATGCCAAACAATATATCAATAAGCAAAATTGTTAAAGGTTCTGACCCTGAAGCAAAAGAAGATATAGAAAAAGAAACAGAATGGCACTTTAATATGAGCTTAACATTCCATGATGGAGAAGATCATGGGGAAAGTGTATCATATGACTATTATGATAAAAAAGATACAGAATTTAAAGATAAACTTGGAACAATTGAATTTAAGAAGAACTCAGCAGATGGAACATATGTAGGACACTTTACATTAAAACATAATGATAATATTACAATAAAAGGTATTTTCTCAGGAACAGAATATGAAATAACTGAGGAAGAAGCTTCAGAGCATGGAGAAAATCCAGAAGGATATTATACAACATTCAAAAATGGAACTGATAAAGGTGTAATAGGTGGTACACAACAAAATATACAAACTGACATACAGGTTGAGTGTGTAAACTTTAACCCATCTGAGGAAGATATAACTATTAGAAAACAAGTTAAAGGAGAAACAGCAGATACTAATGCTGATTGGGAATTTGAACTTACTTTAACACCAACAGAAGAATTTAGCTTAGAAGATTCTTACGAATATGAAAAAGCTGGAGAAACTGGAACTCTAAAATTAGGAGAGCCTGATGAAAATGGTGTGCGTAAAGCAACTGTAAAATTAAAACATGGAGAATACATAACTATTAAAGGGCTACCAGAAGGAACTAAATATACAGTAGTAGAAATAAATGCAAATACAGATGGTTATACAACAGAAGTACCAGAAGAATCAAACGGAACTTTAGAAGCAGACGGAGAAGTAGATATGACATTTGTTAATAGTTTGATAAAATATTATGATTTAACATTAAACAAAACAGTAGCAGGACATTATTCTAATGAAAATGATACGTTTAAGTTTAAAGTTACATTTACACCAGGTGCAGACTTTGGATTAGAGCCAATAAATTATGCATACACAAATGGGGCTTCTCAAGGAAGACTAGTGTTACCAGGTAAACAAGAACAACCAGGAGATATTGAACTAAAAGCAGAAGGACAAAATTATTACGCAGAATTTGATTTAAAACATAATCAAACAATAATATTTAGCAATATTATAGAAGGAACAAAATATAATATAGAAGAAAAACTAGAAGCTGCTCAAACAGGAGAAAATGGATATAAACCAAAATTGTCAGATCAATCTGCAGAGCCACAAGGAACTTTAGGAAACGAAAATAGAAATCCTAGAGTAGAGTTTGTAAATATAAGATATGCTCTTAATGATTTAGAGATTTCTAAAAAGGTTGAAGGACAAGCAGGAGAAACTAACCGTCAATTTAGATTTAAAGTTACATTTACACCAGCAGCAGATGTCGATTTTGGAACAAGTTATCCATATACTATAAATGGTGTAGCACAAGGTAACTTACAATTAACAGACAACAAAGATGGAACATATACAGCTGAATTTACACTAAGACATGATCAACACTTAATTATTAAAGATATTCCAGAAAGAACACAATACTTAGTAGAAGAACTTGATGCTAATCAAGATGGTTATGATACAAGTGTATCAAAAGGACAAGCAAATGGAGCATTTGTAGGACCAAATATAGATCAAGATATAGAAGTAGAATTTACAAATAGAAAATTAGCATATTATGGTTTAACAGTTGCTAAAAATGTTGAAGGTGAAAATGCTGATACAAATCGTGAATTTAAATTTAAAATTACATTTATACCAGCAGAAGATGTAAAAGAACTTGCAGCAAGTTATCCATATACAGGATCAAAGAGTGGAAATTTACAATTAACAGACAACAAAGACGGAACATATACAGCTGAATTCACTTTAAAAGGTGGACAAAGAATTACAATAAACGGAATTCCAGAAAGAACAGAATATATAGTAGAAGAACTTGATGCTAACCAAGATGGTTATGTTGAACATAAAACTGACAACACTCAAGGAACATTAGATGGAAGAGCTTCATCTACAGTTACATATACAAATATAAAAACACCAGCACATAGTTTAACACTTTCAAAGGAAACTCAAGGTGGAGCTAGTGGAAATACAACAACAACATGGAATTTTGAAATTAGATTAACACCACCAACAGGAACAAAAATAGAAAAATTAACATATACTGGAGGAACAATAATTGACGGAAGTGCTGTTCCAGCTTCAGGAGAATTAACATTTACAGAAGATCCTCAACAATTAGGAACTTATGTAGCTACAGTTCAACTAAAACACGGTCAAAGTATAACTATAAATGATATACCAGAAGGAACAAAATATAGTGTTACTGAGGCAGAAGCTAATAAAAACGGATTTATAACATATCTTCAAGGAGAAGCAACAGGAACAGTTTCAGGAAATGTAGGAATAGTTGTAGCTTATAAAAACAAAAAAGCAGCGCCTATGGATTTAACTCTTATGAAAACTGTAAAAGGAAGTAGAGGAGATAAAAATGCAGATTGGCATTTTGATATCAAATTAACTCCAGAAGAAAATGTTAATCTTGAATCTAGATATCCATATTCAGGAACAAAGAGAGGATATTTAACACTTGAAAAACAATCTGATGGAAGTTATTTAGGACACTTAACATTAAAGCATAATGATAAAATAACAATTTCAGGTCTACCAGCAGGAACATTACATGAAATTGTAGAACGTGAAGCAAATCAAAATGAATATACTACAGAAGTTAATGGTCAAACAACAGGAAAATTAACTGAAAGTGGTAGAGAAATTGAATTTGTAAATACTAGATTAGGATATTATGATTTATCAATCAATAAAACAGTAATGGGAAGATTAGGAGATAGAACTCGTGACTGGAAATTCCAAATAGTATTAAATATTCCAGATGCAGTAGATCAAACTGTAAATTATACATATGCAAAAACACTTGCAAATGGAACAAATACAACTGGAACATTAACATTTACTAGAAATGCATTAGGAAATTATGAAGCAGAAATTACATTAAAACATAATGAAACAATAACAATACAAAACTTAATAGAAGGAACTCAATATACAGTAACTGAGCCAGAGTCTAACAAAGATGGTTATACAACTACACATACAGAAAATTGTCAAGGAACAATAGTAGATAATGGAGAACTTGTAGAGTTTGTAAATAGATATCTTTCAACAATTGACTTAAACTTAAAGAAAGTAGTTAAAGGAGCACTTGGTGAAACTGATCGTGATTGGACATTTAGAGTTACATTAACTCCACCTAGAGGAGTAAGCTTAAGTAGTACATATCACTATTCAGGATCAAGAGAAGGAGATATAACATTTACACAAAATCAAAATGGAACATATACAGGTACAATTTCAATTAAACACAATGAAACACTTACAATAGAAGGACTACCTGAAGATACAATATACAATGTAGAAGAAGTAGAAGCTAATCAAGATGGTTATACTACAACAAATAGTGGTAATACTTCTGGAAACTTAACAATAGATACAGATGATGTTACATTTGTAAATACAAGATTATCTAAACATGACTTAACAGTTGAAAAAATAGTAGAAGGTGGAGCCGGAGATAAATCTCGTGAATGGAACTTTGAAATAATATTAACACCAGATGAAGGAGTTACATTAAACAATAGTTATGTATACACAGGATCTAAAGAAGGAAACTTAATCTTAACAAAGAATTCTGATGGAACATATACTGGAAAAGTTACATTAAAACACGGAGAAACAATTACAGTTAAAGATTTACCAGAAGGAACACAATATAAAATTGTAGAAGTAGAAGCTAATAAAGAAGGTTATACTACAAAAGTTACTGAAAACAGCGAAGGAAGATTACAAGGTGAAGGAACACCAGTTGTAACATTTAGAAATAAAAAATTAGCTAAAAGAGATTTAACAATAAAGAAAACAGTTCAAGGAGCAGCTGGAGATAAAACTCGTGATTGGACTTTTGAAATAACTTTAATACCAGGACAAGGAAATACTTTAGATAATACATATAAATATCTTGGATCTAAAGAAGGAAACTTGAACTTAACAAAGAATCCTGATGGAACATATACAGGAAGAATAACATTAAAACATGGAGAAACAATTACAATAAAAGATTTACCAGAAGAAACACAATATAAAGTAATAGAATTAGAAGCTGATAAAGAAGGATATACAACAAGTGTTACTGAAAATCATGAAGGAACAATTACAAATAGTAATATAGTAGTAGAATTCTTTAACACTAAAACTCCAACTATTACAAAGACAGTATTGAAAAAATGGGGAGGAAACAACAATAGTAAGATAAGCAACGTAAGAAACCCACGTACTTCTGATAATGTAAAAGGATTCGTAGCATTATTCTTCGTAGCAATAACTATTATAGCAATCTCTGCTAATAAGCTTTTAAAGAAAAATAAAGGAGAATAATAGATAATAAAAATAAGTGAGGACTTTAAGTCTTCACTTATTTTTTATTAATACAATGAGAATAAAAAGAATATTTGTACATAATTATTAATATAAAATTTCTGTTATGGTAGCTAATAAAACAAAAAAGGGGGGAAAATATATATGAGGCAAAAAAACATTAGTATATTTACTATTATAATATTAGTATGTAGTATTACTTTACCTTGTTTTGCAAATACAGAAGAAAATGTATATGTTTGGTCAGATGATGTTGTAGAAGATACTGCTTCAGAAGTTGCTGATGAAAATACATTGAATTTAGAATCAGGCTCAGCAATTTTAATAGAACAAACAACAGGTCAAGTATTGTACAATCATAATGCTCATGAACAATTACGACCAGCATCTGTAACAAAAATAATGAGTATTTTATTGATTATGGAACAAATAGAAAAAGGAGCTTTATCATATGATGATCAAATACCATGTTCAGAAACAGCAGCAGCTATGGGTGGCTCACAGATATGGTTAGACACAACAGAAAGTCTTTCTGTTGAAGAAATGTTAAAAGCAATTTGCGTTGTATCAGCTAATGATTGTGTGGTTGCAATGGCAGAATATATTGCAGGAACACAAGAAGCTTTTGTTCAAATGATGAATGATAAGGCTAAAGAATTAGGAATGAATGATACTGTATTTAAAAATTGTCATGGTATTGATGAAGATGGACATATTACATCTAGCTATGATATTGCACTAATGTCAAAAGAATTATTAAATAAATATCCAGAAATAACTAAATATACAACCATATGGATGGATAGTTTAAGAGGAGGAAAATCTGAATTAGTAAATACAAATAAACTTGTAAGAAATTATGAAGGAGCAACAGGGTTAAAAACAGGGTCAACTTCACTTGCTTTATATAATCTTTCAGCTAGTGCAACAAGAAATGGTTTAAGTTTAATTGCTGTTATAATGAAAGCTCCAACTACAAAAATAAGATTTGCAGAAGCACAAAAATTATTGGATTATGGATTTAGTACATATACATTTAGAGAATTTGGAGAAAAAGATCAAGTAGTAACAAATGTAAAGATAAATAAAGGACTAGAAACAGATGTGGATTTGAAATTTAATAATACTGTAGGAGTTTTGCTAAAAAAAGGAGAGGATAAAAATATAGAGCAAGAAATACAATTAAATGAAAATATTTCTGCACCAATTACAGAAGGACAGAAATTAGGAGAAGTTAGATATGTTATGGAAGGGGAAACATTAGCAACATGTGATCTGGTTGCGACAAAAAACATTGATAAAGTGAATTTATTTAGTATGACAAAGTCAATATGTTATAATTGGGTGAATTTGCTCAGATATTGATTTTATGCAAATAAAAGTTGCACTTTTACAATAAAAAACAATGCGAGTAGCATTGTTTTTTAACTATAAATTAACTTTAATAATGTGACATCAACACTAGATGGGCTAGAAGATACTTTTATTTTTATATCAAAACCTGTTTGATTAACAAATTTTAAGTCATAACTTCCATAGGCAACTGCTGCATCTTGACCTCTAGCAATGTATGGAACATAATTACTGTGTGTATGTCTTTCTGTAACGGTAACACCAGAAACAGAAATAAGAGCATTATATAAAGTTGAACTAATTTGGCAATTTCCACCACCAAGACCTTTTTTCTTTGTACCTTTTGCATCAAAGACATCAGCTTTTTGATATCCTTCAGCAGAAGTAGCAGGACCTACTGTATCACAAAAAGAAAAGTTTGAGCCATTTGCAATAATGGTATCATTTAGTTTTGTACAGGTTATATTTATATTATTTGCTCTAGCTGGATCTGTAGAAAAAACTTTAGTTGAAAATGAGCTTATAATTTCTTCTGTTATATTAGGAACTTTTTGCTCTTCATTATTTTCATTACTTTTATCATTTTCTGAAGTAGAAGTCTTTTCAGCTTCATAACTATCTTTGGAATACTGATTGTCTGAAAAATATGTATTCCATATAAAAAGAGCAAGTATTGTAATCGTAAAAGTTAATAAGAATACTATAATATAAACAGATTTTGATTTTTTATTTCCATTTTTCACATAAATCACCTAAAAATAGTATTAACTGGAAACAAAAAAATATACTCCTTTTCTTGACTTTTCTAAGAAAAACAAGTATAATTATATATAGTTTTATAAAAGGAGAAAAAATATGTTAGCTAAACATTGGAAAAAGATAGGTTTACTTATATTAATTATCGCATGTGTATTTAATATAATGAGTAAATTAATAAATAAAATGTCTTTAGATAAAGAAATGTTAAATTCTGCTAAATATATGTATCAAGAAAATAAAAAATAAATAACACTTGAATAAATCATAAAAATGTGTTATCATAAATATTAGTCAATTATGAAGAAGTAGAAAGAGGTGAACATAAATGAAAAAAGAATTACATCCAGAATATAATAACACAACTATAACATGTGCATGTGGAAATGTACTAGAAGTTGGATCAACAAAAAAAGATATGAAAGTAGACGTATGCTCAAAATGCCATCCATTTTGGACAGGAAATTTAAGACAAGAAACAGTTGGTGGTAGAGCTGATAGATTTAAGAAAAAATACGGACTTGCATAAAAAAGTGAAAGAAGAGAATTTTATTTCTCTTCTTTTTTTGGTGGTTTTATTATTATATCAGACATATTAAATTCTGATAATATTTTTAGAATATGACCATCAGTTAATATATCATCAACAATTATTTTTGTTTTTTTACCAGTAAAAGGTATTTGAACAATGCCTCTTGAATTTAGGAATACAGCATAGTTAAAGTTATCAATAACTAGTTCAACTGTTTTATTATCATTAGTATCATAACCATATCCTATTTTTCTAAAAATTTTATTTTCATCTTGTTGATATAGTTCAACATAAGGTCTAAAAGCACCCTCTTCACTATTGTCTTTAATTTCAAAAGTAGCAAGATACAAATTTTTAAATTCTACTTTATTTATAGTAGCCTTTTTTATATGCTTAATATCAAGTAAAGTTTGAATTCTTGCAGCTTCAGGAAGATAAAAATCTAGTTGATAAATTGGAACATTTCCACAATACGGATTTATAGTTTTTTTGAATTCAAAGTCTAAATATTTATCCATTTCTAATATACCCCATAAGCGAATTAAATCAGGATTGAAATTTCTAGTCTTTTTATTAAATTTTAGTAAGTACTCTATACATTTATCTTCTAAATAGCTATAGTCTCCATTTTTTACTCTAATACCTTCTAAGAAAGCTTTTTCAAAAAGAACAGATGAAAAAGATTGTTTAATACGCTTTTTAGATTCTTTTGATGGTAATAAACTTTCAAAAAATTTCATAATATAACTCCTTTTTTATACTCTTATATTAATTATACCATTAAATAAAAAAAGTGAAAAGAGTTATAAAAAATAAATATGAAGATGTATGTTGCAAAATCTTGAAAAATGTAATAAAATAGCTAAGTAATGGAGGAGAGAATTGTGAAAGAAACGTCAAAAGAAATACAAGAACAAAAACAATATATACAAAAAATAAAAGATATTATAAAAAATGAAAATAAGACATACAGCATATTAACGATGGGATGCCAACAAAATGAAAATGACTCTGAAAAAATATGTGGAATGATAGAAGAAATGGGATATATAAAAGCAGAAAATCAAAATGATGTTGATTTAGCTGTAGTAAATACATGCTGTATTAGAGAAAATGCAGAAGAAAGACTATTTGGAAAACTAGGAGAATTGAAACATTTAAAAGAAGAAAAAGGAATAATAATTGCAATTGGTGGATGTATGATGCAAGAAGAACATATAACAAAAAAGATAAAGCAAAGTTATCCATTTGTAGATATGTTATTTGGAACACATACATTACATAAATTTCCAGAAGACCTATATAAAGTATTAGATGAAAAAAGAAAGTTAATTGATATAATAGATATTGATGGAAAAGTATATGAAGGATTACCTATAAAAAGAGACAGTAATGTAAAAGCTTCTGTAACTATAATGAGTGGATGCAATAATTTTTGTAGCTATTGTATTGTACCATATGTACGAGGACGTGAAAGAAGCAGAATGCCTAAAGATATTATAGAAGAAATACAACAAATAGCTAAACAAGGATATAAAGAAATAACTTTGTTAGGTCAAAATGTAAACTCTTATTTAAGAGTTGAAAGAGAAAAAAATATTGAGTTTGAAGAATATAAAGGTATAAATTCATTTGCAACACTTTTAAGAGAAATAAATAAAATAGAAGGAATAGAAAGAATACGTTTCATATCACCACACCCAAAAGATTTTACTGATGATGTGATAGATGCAATAGCAGAATGTGAAAAAGTATGTAAGCTAGTACATCTTCCACTTCAATCTGGGAGTACAAATGTGCTAAATGCAATGAATAGAAAATATACAAAAGAACAATATTTAAATTTAGTAGAAAAGATGAAAGCAAAAATTCCAAATCTAACACTTTCAACAGATATTATAGTAGGTTTTGCAGGAGAAACTGAACAGGACTTTGAAGATACATTAGATGTAGTAAAAAAAGTTGAATTTGAACAAGTATATATGTTTATATATTCAAGAAGAATTGGAACTCCAGGAGATAAAATGGAAAACCAAATACCAGAAGAAATAAAGCACGAGAGATTTAACAGGTTAAAAGAATTAGTTGAAAGTCAAATATCTAAAAATAATCAAAAATATATTGGCACAATTCAAAAAGTGTTAGTAGAAGGAAAAAGTAAAAACAATGAGAAAATGCTAACAGGAAGAACAGATAGTAATAAAGTAGTAATTTTTGAAGGAAACTCAAATTTAAAAGACAAAATAATTGATTTAAAAATAGTTTCAGAACATATGTGGTACTTGAAAGGAGAAGTTGATGGATAAATCAGGATTTTCACCAATGATGCAAAAATATCTTGAGACAAAAGAACAATATAAAGATAGCATTTTGTTTTATCGTCTAGGTGATTTTTATGAAATGTTTTTTGATGATGCAATTATAGCTTCAAGAGAGTTAGAATTAACTTTAACAGGGAAAAATTGTGGGCAAGAAGAAAGAGCACCTATGTGTGGTGTTCCTCATCATGCTGCCGAAATATATATATCAAGATTGATTGCAAAAGGTCATAAAGTAGCAATTTGTGAACAATTAGAAGATCCTAAAAATGTAAAAGGTATTGTAAAAAGAGATGTAATTAGAGTTGTAACACCAGGAACAATAATAGAAAGTAATATGCTTGAAGAAAGAAAAAACAATTATATTATGTCTATATATAAAGCAGGTATATATTTTGGAATTAGTATATGTGATATATCAACAGGAGAGTTTTTGTGCAGTGAAATAAAACAAGAAAATAATTTTGCACAATTATTAGATGAAATGGCAAAATATTCTCCATCAGAAATAGTAATAAATTCCTTAATGTCTGATTCTACAGAAGAATTAAAAAAGATAAAAGAACGTTTTGATTTATTTATTACACGTTTTAATGATGAGTTTTTTACAAACAAAATGAATAAATCACTTAAAGATATGAGTGTTGTAGATATAAATGGAAAAGAAATAGAAAATATTGAAGAAAAAGAATTAGCTATTTGTTCAATAAATGCTTTAATTGAATACATTTCTCAAACACAGAAAACAAGTTTAGAACACATAAATAAAATAAAAATATATAGCACAAAAAAATATATGGCATTAGATATAAATGCTAGAAGAAACTTAGAATTAACAGAAAAAATGCGTGACAAAACTAAAAAAGGAACTCTATTATGGGTATTAGATAAAACATCAACATCTATGGGAGGAAGAATGCTTTCAAGATGGATAAGTGACCCTCTTATAGATTCATTAGAAATAAATAAAAGACTTAATGCTGTAAAAGAATTAAAAGAAAATATTATATTAAGAGGAGATATAATAGATAATTTAAAAAAAGTATATGATATTGAACGTTTATCAGGTAAAATGACATATGGAAATGCTAATGCAAGAGATATGATTACTTTAAAGAATTCTTTATTTAAATTACCAGAGGTAAAAAAATCACTAGAAAATTGCAAATCTGACTTATTAAAAGATTTATATGAAAATTTAGACGAGTTACAAGATATTTATAAATTGATAGATGAAGCTATTATAGATGATCCACCAATGAGTGTCAAAGAAGGTGGAATAATAAAGTTTGGTTATCATGAAGAAATTGATAGATTAAAAACTGCTACGACAGAAGGAAAAAATTGGATTGTAAAATTAGAAGCTAGTGAGAAAGAAAAAACAGGAATTAAAAATTTAAGAGTAGGATTTAATAAAGTATTTGGTTATTATATAGAAGTTACAAAATCTTATTTAAATTTAGTACCAGATTACTTTATAAGAAAGCAAACACTAACAAATGCAGAAAGATATATAACTGAAGATTTGAAAAATTTAGAAAATGAGATATTAGGAGCTGAAGAAAAAGTAGTAAACTTAGAGTATAATGAATTTACAAAAATAAGAGAAAAAATTGCAGAAAATATAAAACGTTTACAAAAAACAAGTGAAATAATATCTACATTAGATGTATTATCATCATTTGCACAAGTAGCAGAAGATATGAATTATTGTATGCCAGAAGTTAATAATTATGGTGTTATAGACATAAAAAATGGTAGACATCCTGTAATTGAAAAAATGTTAGGACCAGGAGAATTTGTTGAAAATGATACATATTTAGACAAAGAAGAAAATAGATTGTCTATAATTACAGGACCTAATATGGCTGGTAAATCTACATATATGAGACAAGTGGCTTTAATTACTTTAATGGCTCAAATTGGAAGCTTTGTACCAGCAGAAGAAGCTAAAATTGGAGTTGTTGATAAAATATTTACAAGAGTTGGAGCATCTGATGATTTGAGTATGGGACAAAGTACTTTTATGGTTGAGATGATGGAAGTTGCATCTATATTAAAAGAAGCAACAAGTAATAGTTTAGTTATATTAGATGAAATAGGAAGAGGAACTTCAACATATGATGGTTTATCAATTGCATGGGCTGTTGCAGAATATATAGAAGACAAAGAAAAATGTGGAGCAAAAACTTTATTTGCAACACATTACCATGAATTAACACAACTTGAAGATAAATTAGAAGGAATAAAAAATTATTCAATAGCAGTAAAAGAAAAAGGAGAAGATATAATCTTTTTAAGAAAAATAGAAAGAGGAGGAACAGACGAAAGTTATGGTGTACATGTAGCCAAACTAGCAGGTGTTCCTAAACATGTAACAAAGAGAGCTAATGAAATATTACGTACATTAGAAAGAAAAAGTATTTTGAAAGATAAGAAAGAAGAAAAGAAAGATAAAAAACAAGTTAATGGACAATTTGATATGTTTAATTATAAATTAGCAGAAATTGCACATGAACTAGATAAAATAAATTTAAATGAATTAACACCAATAGATGCAATGAATACACTTGCAAGAATAAAAGAAAAAATGAAATGATATAATTATAATAAAAAGTATTGCAGAAGATAAAATAAAAATATATAATGTATATAAATAAAAGCCAAAGAAAAGGAAAAGAAAATGAAAAAGATAATAAATGGAGAAAAGGGTATAACTTTAATAGCTTTAATAGTTACAATTATTGTTTTGCTTATATTGTCTGGAATAACAATGGTTACAATATTTGGAAATAATGGAATAATAACAAAAGGAATAAAATCAAGAGAAGAAAATTCACATGGACAAATAAAAGATGAAATACAATTAGAAGTAAATAATTATGGAATGGAAGTACACCTAGAAATTTCTGATTTAACATTGATAGACCATTTAGGAAAGGAAGGATATTTTAAAGATTATGATTCAAACAATAAAAAAGATAGTTATATCATCAATATAGAAAGATTTAAAGATTCAAGATTAGGGAAAGGAAAAGATAAATCTACAGGTGATGTTTATGTAGTAGAAAAAGAAAATGAACAAAGTGATATAGTTGTATTAAGATATTATAAAACATCTACTGAAGTAGAAGATTTATTAAAATTAAATGGAGAGTAAAAATGAAAAGTTGTGTGGATAAAACATACAACTTTTTTTGAACTAAAAGGTCAGTTATAGATACTTTTTATTAAAAATATGATATAGTATATAAAGTAAAAAATTATAAGGCAAGAAAGGAAGATTTTACATATGGACAAAAGAATATATGAGCATTTAGAAATTACAGATTTAAAAGACATGCTAAATAAAACAGAAAAACTATATAAAGATAATATTGCATATAAAATAAAAAAAGAAGGAAAGTATATAACATTTACACATAAAGAAGTAAGAGATATGATAAATGGATTAGGAACATCATTGATAAGCTTAGGATTAAAAGGAAAAAGAATAGCAGTAATAGGAGAAAATAGATATGAATGGGAAATCGCTTACTTATCAATAGTATGTGGTACTGGAATAGTTGTTCCTTTAGATAAATCATTAACAGAAAGTGAACTAAAAAACTTAATAAGAAAATCAGAAGTAGAAGCTATATTTTGTTCAGATAAATATGTAGAAACTCTAGAAAAATTTAAAAACAATGGTGTAGGAAAATTGAAACACTTAATTTCAATGGATTTAGAAGAAAATAAAAATGGAGTATATTCACAAAAAGAACTAATAAAAGAAGGTAAAGATTTAATAAAAGACGGAGATAAAGTGTTTTTAGAAGCAAAAATAGAGCCAGAAAAAATGAATATAATGTTATTTACTTCAGGAACAACATCTGAGCCTAAAATAGTAGCTTTATCACATAAAAATATATGTGCTAATTTGATGGATTTGGGGTCAATATTAGATGTAAACTCAAATGATGTTTTACTTTCTGTTTTACCAATACACCATGTATTTGAATGCACAGTAGGATTTTTATTTGCATTATACAAAGGAGCAACAACAGTCTTTTCTGATGGATTAAGACATATAACAGAGAATTTAAATGAATATAAAGTTTCAGTAATGGCAAATGTTCCAGCAGTATATGAAAGAATATTAAAAATGATTAAGAAGAACTTAAGAAAGCAAGGAAAATTAGAAAAGCTTTTAGAAGATGAAGAAAAATATAAAGATCTTCCAATAGAAGAAAGAAAAGAAAAATTTAAAGAAATACATGAAATGCTAGGAGGAAACATAAAGCTATTTATTAGTGGAGCAGCAGCACTTGAAAAATCAGTAGAAAGAGAATATAGAATATTAGGAGTTAATTTAGTTCAAGGGTATGGACTAACTGAAACTTCTCCAGTAGTAGGTGTTGGAACAAAAAAATATCATAGAATAGGATCAATAGGAAAATCAGTACCAAGTGTTGAAGCTAAAATAGTAGATGCAAATAAAGAAGGAGTTGGAGAATTAGTAGTTAAAGGACCTAGCGTAATGATAGAATACTATAAAAATGAAGAAGCAACAAAAGAGGTTTTACAAGATGGGTGGTTTTATACAGGAGATTTAGCAAAAATAGATGATGATGGATATATTTTTATATGTGGAAGAAAGAAAAGTGTAATAGTTCTAAAAAACGGAAAAAATATATTCCCAGAAGAAATTGAAAATCTAGTAAATAGAATAGAAGGAGTAAACGAATCATTTATATTTGGAAGACAAAGAGCAGAAGACAAAGATGATATAAAAATAAATGTAAAAGTTGTATATGATAAAGAAATAGTAAAAGATGTTTATAAAGTAGAAACAGAAGAAGAAATATATAATGCTATAAAGAAAAAGGTAAAAGAAATAAATAAAGTAATGCCTCAATATAAAGCAATAAGAGGAATGATAATAACAGAAGAACCATTAATAAAAACTACAACTAATAAAATAAAAAGAGAAGAAAATTTAAAAGTTATAAAACAAGAAGGTAAATAAAATGCAATTAAAAAACCTTAATACAAAATATTTAGGAAGAAATATAATTTATTTTAAAAGAATAGACTCTACACAAAATGAAATATGGAGACTATATAAAAATGAAAATACTCCAAGTGGAACTTTGGTAATAGCAGATTTTCAAACACAAGGAAAAGGGACACATGGAAGAAAATGGTATACAGATGAGGCAAATAATATAGCATTTTCATTTTTAATAAAAATGAATTGTAATATAAGTAGATTAAATGGATTAACAAAAAAGATTGCACTAATAATAAAAGAAATTTTAAAACAAAAGTACAATATAGAAACAAAAATTAAAGAGCCAAATGACATAATATTAAATAATAAAAAGCTTGGAGGAATTTTAACAGAAACTAAAGTAATAGAAGAAAAAGTAAAAGCTTTAGTCATAGGAATAGGTATAAATACTGAACAAGATAAATTCACAAAAGAAATCGCAGAAATAGCAACATCAATAAAAAAAGAAACAGGAAAAGAAATAAAAAGGGAAGAGTTAATTGCAGAATTTTGCAATAGATTTGAACAATATTTAGAGGAGGAAATTAAATGAAAAAAATAGCTTTTTTATTCGCAGGTCAAGGAGCACAAACAGTAGGAATGGGAAAAGATTTACAAACCTATGAAAAAGCAAAAGAAACATACGAAATAGCAGAAAAGGAAACACGGAATTAAAATAAGAGAACTATCATTTGAAGGACCAGAAGAAAAATTAAAAGAAACTAAAAATACTCAACCAACAATAGTTGCAATGGAACTAGCAATCCTAAAAATATTACAAGAAAAAGGTATAAAACCAGATATGGCAGCAGGATTAAGTTTAGGAGAATATTCAGCCCTTGTAGCAGGTGAAGCATTAAATGTTGAAGATGCAATGTCAATTATTCAAAAAAGAGGAGAATATATGCAAGAACTATGTCCAGATGGAGATTGGGCAATGTCAGCAGTATTAGGTTTAGGAGACAAAGAAGTAGAAGAAGTATGTAAAAAAGTAACATCAGGTTTTGTAGTTCCAGCAAATTACAACTACCCTGGTCAAGTAGCTATTTCAGGAGATAGAGAAGGTATAAATGAAGCAATGAAAATTGCAAAAGAAATGGGAGCAAAACGTGTTGTTGAATTAAAAACAAGTGGACCATTTCATACAGAAAAGTTAGAAGAAGCCTCAAATGCTTTGAAGAAATTTATAGAAAATAAAGAAATAAAAACTCCAACAATACAGGTTATAAAAAATATAGATGCTAAGCCTTATTCAAACAAAGATGATATAAAAGAAATTTTAGCAAAACATGTTATGAGTCCTACAAAAATGTCTGATACAATTAAATACATGATGGAAAATGGTATTGATACATTTATAGAAATAGGACCAGGGAAAACTTTATCTAATTTCGTAAAAGCGATTGGAAAAGAAATGAAAAAAGATGTAAAAATTATGAACATAAATGATAATACAAGTTTAGAAAAAACTATAGGTGAACTTAAAAGTTTAGATAAAGAAGAAAGATAATTTATAAGGAGGAAAAATTATGAGCAAAGTAGCTTTAATTACAGGTGGAACAACAGGAATAGGGAAAGCAATAGCAGTAAAATTAGCTAAAGAAGGTTATGATATAGCAATAAATTATAGAACTGAAAATGAAAGTGTAAACTCTTCAAAAAAAGAAATAGAAAGTTATAACGTTAAATGTATAACAGTAAAAGGTGATGTATCAAATTTTGAGGATTGTGAAAAATTTGTAAAAGAAACTATAGAAGAATATGGAAAAATAGATGTATTAGTAAATAATGCAGGAATTACAAAAGATACATTAATTATGAGAATGAAGGAAAAAGATTTTACAGATGTAATAGATATAAATTTAACAGGAACATTTAATGTAACTAAAAATGTAGTTCCATATATGA
>CANQGV010000012.1 GCA_947623475.1 uncultured Clostridia bacterium
AAATACTACACCTCTAAATAGGCTCTCTTCAAATAAACCTACTGTAATACATAATATAAAGTAAGATAATTCTTTTATCAATAGTTCTTTTGAAAATCCGAAATTAAGGATTCCAGGAATAAATATTAATATTCCTAAAATAAAAGCTAGAATTAAAAGATACCTATTTTTTCTTAATGTTTCTGAAAAGCCTTCCTTCAATTATTAAATCTCCTGATGTATATTTGTCCAATCCCCTATAATGTTTAATAATGTAGTTTTACCACTACCACTAGCTCCCAAAATAGAGACAAATTCTTTTCTTCTAAAGTCTAAGTCAATTCCTTTTAAAACATGTTGCACATTATCTCCCATTTTATAGTTTTTAATGATTTTCTTTAATTCTAGCATCGCTCTCCCCTTTCTTTAATTTTCACTAGTATTCTCTTTTATTAGCTGCAATTATAATATCATAAGTATAAAAGGATTTCAATTGATTTATTTATATTTAAAAACTTTTTAAATATAAATAAACAGATGCTTTATTTTAAATAAAGCATCTGCTCTTTTATTATAAATATTTGTTACTTATTCATTTTATTTTTTTCTCTTTCTTTTGCAATTCTTTTACATTTCTCTATTTTTTTTATTAAATTTTCATTTCTTATTTCTATTTCAGTTTCTAACATTTTTTCAATTTTTTCGAGAGTTTCATCATCTAATGAGCTTGGATCAATTTTCCTACTTTTTACTTTTTCATATAATTCCATAAATGCTTTTTTTTCATCTATCATAATTTATTTCACCTCTATAATTTATATTACTTTTATCTTCCTGTTACTTCTAAGTGTTTTCTTAAATATGATTCTCTTCTTTTTATGCATTTATCATATAATTTGTCTATTTCTTGTCTTAAAAATTCTTCTTCTCCTTCTTCAAAGCTATCATTCATAACACCTTCTAAAAATCTATCACATAATTTGTCTCCTCTTGTAAGCTCTTCTTCAGTTGGATTATATCCTTTTAAAGGAGTTATTGATGAATAAGTTCTAACATCACTTGTATGTTTTAATTCATATAATGAATTATCGAAGTTGTTATAATAATTTTTTGACGAATGTATTATTCTTTCACATCTATATCCTTTTTCTTCAGAAATTTCTTGTACTTGAGTTCTAGTTCTTGTTAATAAATCAAACATATGATTTTTTGTTATAATGTATGTAGCATGTCCGTAAGAATCTATTTTATTTCCATCTTGATCTTCATCTAAAAAATTTTCTACTATTGTTAAATCATTATCTTTCATAGTAAATGCTAAAGCACCATAAAAACCTTCTTTTCCTATAAAAATTTCATCTATATCTAAGTTATCAAATAAATATTTTAATCTTTTTATTGATGATAATTCTTCTGAATACTTTTTAGGATTTGATTTTTCTCCATCTTTGTCTTTCTCTTTTTTATTTTCTTCTTCTTTTTCTTTTTTTATTTCTTCTTCAAGTTCATCAAAAGTTATTTTTGTAGGAGTTTTTTTCCCATTTGCTTTCTTTTCCTTATCTTCTTCAATTCTTTTTGCATATTCAGGAAAAATCGCTTTAATTAATTCTGTTGGACTTGTTACTGATAATTTTGTGAAATTTTTTATAAATTTATCTGCTACTTCGTCTTTTTCATCAGGGTGTTGAATTTCTTTTTTCTCAGAATGTTCCATTGAATCCTTTTTCTCAGAGCGTTTCTTTCTTACTGTTTTTACCTTATCTAATACATCATATAATGAATATTTTTCTTCTTCTAATTGATAGTTGTCATCTTCTTTTAATGATTTATACTTTTCTTTAGACATTTGATTTATAGATTTAGTTATTACTCCAATGTCTTGTTTAGATTTTACTCTTTCTGATTTATCGCTTTTTTTAAATCTGCGTAAATCATTACCATAATCTCCTTTATCAGGTATATTTGGTTTATAATATTCGTTTAGTTTTTTGTTTCTTCTTTTAATATTTGCTTTTTTTGATGGCATAATATTTCCTCCCCTTTTATTATCTTTTAATTAAACACTACGTTTATATTATACCATAATTTTTCAATTTTTTCAAATTATGTAAATCTGTCTAAAAATATAAGTTTTACATATTTTATTAATGATTTACATTTACAACAATAATTGACTTAATTGTATTGAAATGTTACAATTTCAGTACAATTAATTTTGTAAGGTGGGTGTTATATTATTATGAATAGAAAACATAAATCAAATAAATATTTTTCTATTTTAGTTATTATCTTAATTGTTATTATAGCTAGTGTTGCTATAATATACTTTATCCGAAATAAGAATCAAAAAAATGATAAAGAAATAACAACAACTATAGAAGAAACTTCTCATGAGGAGGAAAAAGAAACTATTTTTACAATAACAGCTTTAGGAGATATTTTATGTCATAATACTCAATATATGGATGCTTATAATTCATCTACCAAAACATATGATTTTTCTTATGTTTTTGATGATATAAAAGATTATACTCAAGCTGGAGATTTGACTATTGCAAATTTAGAAACTAGCTTTGCTGGAGAAGAAAGAGGTTATAGTAATTATCCAACTTTTAATTCTCCTGATGCATTAGCTTATGCTATGAAAGGTATTGGCGTTGATATTATAACTACTGCCGGAAACCATGCTTTGGACATGGGATATACTGGATTAGAAAGAACAATTGATGTTTTAGATAATGCTGGTATTGAGCATTTAGGAACTTATAAATCACAAGAAGAAAAAGATTCAGTTTTTATTAAAGATGTTAAAGGAGTTAAAATTGCGTTTATAGATTATACATATGGAACTAATGGTATCCCTGTACCCAAAGATAAAGAATATTGTATAAATATTACTAATAAAGATGCTATTATTGCTAATATTGAAGCTGTGAAATCTGAAAATCCAGATCTTATAGTTGCATGTATGCACTGGGGTACAGAATATAATACTTCTGCTAATGATGAACAAAAAGAATTATCTGATATTCTTTTTGAAAATGGAGTTGATGTTATTTTAGGTAACCATCCTCATTGTTTAGAGCCTATGGAAATTAGAAATGTAACTATGCCTGATGGCTCTGAAAAACAATGCTTTGTAATTTATGCCTTAGGTAATTTTACTGCTGATCAGAGAGATGACATTACAAAAAATTCTATTATTCTAAATCTAACAATGAAAAAAAGTAATGAAAAAATAAGTATTGATAATGTTAATTATATTCCAATTCATATGTACAAAAATACTGCTGCCACTTCTAAAAAATTTAAAGTTTTAGATATTCAAAACACTTTAAAATTATATGAATCTGGTGCTGGAAATATAAACAAATCTACTTATGAGTATTTAAAAAAGCAACTTGATAGTATTAATTCTATTGTTAGTATTAAAAATTAATATAGTAAAAAAGAAACTCAAAAACAATGAGTTTCTTTTTGTGTATTTAAAAATCTTTTATTCTTTCTTTAAAATCATTGAAATCTGTAAGTTTCCATGACCAATTATCTTCAGATATAGTTCCAGGAAGATTTGTTCTAGAACTATCATCTAAACCTAAAATATCTTGAACTGATATAATTGCCATTTTAGCTTTGCATTTTGAACAATATTGCATTATTCCAATATTAACATTTATATCATAACATTCATTTCTTCTTAAAAATTCTTTTAATCTTTCTTTATATTCATCATTTAATGTTTTGTACCATCCATATATAGTATGGCAGTCATGATTTCCAGGAAAAACTAAAACATTTTCTGCTTCATTATCTCTATCATATAGATTATCTAAATCTATTGCAAATTGTAAAATTTTCTGTCTTGTGAAACCATAATGATCTCTTAATCTAACTGTCTCTTCTCTTATATCTCCCAAATCTTCTATTATTAAGTTGTCTATTTTTATATCAGGATTTTTTAACAATTCATCAAAAAAGCCATAACTTACACCATCTACATAAAATCCTTCTTTTCCTGATTTTCCAATAGGTATTTTGAAAAATGAATCATATCCTCTAAAATAATCAATTCTGACTTTATCAAATAATTTTAAATAATATTCAAATCTTTTTATTAAATATTTATAATTATCGTTTTTTATATTTTGTACATTATAGACAGGACTGTTCCATTTTTGGCCATCACTATTAAAGTAGTCTGGAGGTGTACCAGATTCAAATGTAAATTTTCCATTTTCCATTTCAAAACATTCAGGATGATATTTTGTTTCACAAGATTTAAAAGTTGGATATACAGGCATGTCTCCTATTATTTCTACATTTTTTGAGTTTGCATATTTTTTTAATTCTAACCATTGCTTGTTTGCTATATATTGTAGAAATAAATGATATTCTATACTTTCTCCTGTTAAATCACTTGTAAATTTTGCGTATTCATTTATCTCTTTAAGTTTAATGAATTTTTTATAATCATCATTTTTATTAAAATTTTTAAAAGCTTCATGATAATACTTTTTCTTAAAATTATCATATTTTACTCTATTGCTACTTTCTATTACATCACACTTTTTTATTAAACCTTCTTCTTTTAATAAGTCTAAAGATATATAATCTTCATTCAAAGCATAATAGCTTAGTGTTGAATATGGTGAATTGTCACAAGCATTTATAGGTAGAATTTGCCAATATTTCATATTATTTTGACTTAATATATTTACAAATTCATATGCTTCTTTTCCAAAATCACCTATTCCGTATTTACTAGGAAGTGAAAATATTGGTAGTAAAATTCCTTTTTCTTTCATGCTTTTATTTTCCTTTCTTCTTTTGTAATTTATTATTCATATAATGGATATTTTTTACAGATTTTTGCTACTTCATTATGTATCTCTTCTTTTTTATTTTCATAATCTTCAACAGTCATATTTATAAGGTTTGCTATTTTTTTCATATCTTCTTCTTTTAGTCCTCTTGTTGTTGCAGCAGGAGTTCCTATTCTTATACCACTTGTTATTGAAGGTTTTTGTGTGTCAAATGGAACTGCGTTTTTATTTACAGTTATCCCTACTTCATCTAATTTAGTTTCTAGTTCCTTTCCAGTTATTCCTTTATTTCTTAAATCGATTAGTATTAAATGGTTATCTGTCCCTCCTGATACTAAATCAAATCCAAGTTTTAATAATTCTTCTGATAATACTTTTGCATTTTTTACAACTTGTTTTTGATATTGTTTAAATTCTGGTTTCAAAGCTTCCCCGAAGCATACTGCTTTTGCAGATATTATATGCATTAAAGGTCCACCCTGAGTACCTGGGAATAAAGCCTTATCAATGGCTTTTGCATATTTTTGCTTACATAAAATTATTCCTCCTCTTGGTCCACGAAGAGTTTTATGAGTAGTTGAAGTTACTATATCAGCATATTTAACTGGATTTTGATGAATTCCAGCAGCAACAATTCCAGCAATATGAGCCATATCAACCATAAAGATACTTCCTGTTTTGTCTGCAATTTCTCTTATTCTCTTAAAATCTATTTCTCTTGGATATGCACTTGCACCTGCTAAAATCATTTTTGGTTTATTTTCTACTGCTAACTTTTCTAATTCATCGTAATCAATTCTTCCAGTTTTTTTATCAATTCCATATGGAATAAAATTATATAATTTTCCTGATGAATTTACTTTACTTCCATGAGTTAAATGTCCACCATGTGCTAAATTCATTCCTAGAACTGTATCTCCAGGCTCTAATACAGCAAAATATACGGTCATATTTGCTTGAGCTCCTGAATGTGGCTGAACATTTGCGTGTTCTGCACCAAATAACTCTTTTACACGTGATATAGCAATATTTTCAGCAATATCTACATATTCACATCCACCATAATATCTATGTGATGGATAACCTTCTGCATATTTATTTGTCATATAGCTTCCCATTGCTTCCATTACACTATTACTTACGAAATTTTCTGATGCTATCAATTCAATTTTATTACGTTGCCTTTCTAATTCTTTTTCTATTGACTGATAAATTTCTTTATCCTCTTTTTTTAAATTATCAAAACTTGGCACAATATCAACTCCTTTTTATTTAAATAGATTATATACTATATATTTTTTATTGTATAGTATAAATTAAAATTTATTTTTAATATTTAATAATAAATGAAGTTATGTTTAAAATTGACTAAAATGTCAAAATTTGATATAATAATATTATGTTAATTATAAAAATATTGGTGAATAATACAATATTTTTATTTGGTAAGCAAAGTTTCATAGTGAGTTTTTTTCAATATGAAATGTGTTTTGTCTATCGCATTGCTTTATGATTCATAACAATAGGAGGTTAAAATGTTGTTAGCAACTATTCTTACCATACTCGTACTAGTATTTTACGGACTAATATATTACGTTTCATTGCCAACATTAAGTCTGGCATATTTTGAAGGCGCAGTATTCTTTTCGATAGGTATTTTGACATTGGTTACTATCTTCTTTATATGGAAGAATTCAATTAAAAATCCTGAAAAGAGTAATTCTAGTTTAGTTACTACTTATTTTGGATGTACAATTGGCATTGAACTAATATCATTACTATTATCAATAATAGGCACTAGTTTACTTAGTATAGCTGTATACATAGTTATTCTTATTGTCGTTGTGTTTGGAGGATTTTTGGCATTTGATTATTTTGAAGATTCTCCAAAAAATGGTACTGAGATTCTTCTTCTTAGTTCCGTTATTTTATTGATATTGATGCTTATTGGTTTAATTGCTAGTTCAGCACTTTTCCATGCAGGAACAATGTACAACCAATTAGGTACACCTGAAGAAAAGTCTTTCAAGGAAGATCTTGTTGAAGTCGACACTTCTCAGATTCCTGTTGTTGACATTGAACTTGCTGACATCCTTGGAGACAAGAAGCTTGGTGAAGAGCTTGCTTTAGGTTCACAGGCTCACGTCGGTGAATTCACAAATAAGCAAGCTGTAAACAAAAAGCTACTATATGTTGCTCCTTTAGAGCACAGTGGTATATTTAAGTGGTTCAATAATACTGGAGGAACTACAGGATTCATTAAAATTAGCGCTACTAATTCAAATGATGTTGAATTAGTTAGAAATGTCAATTTAAAATACATTGATAGTGCTTATTTTGGTGATGATTTAGTTCGTCATTTACGTTTTAGTGGTTACGTTACTCAAGGTCTTACTGAATTTAGTTTTGAGCTTGATGATAATGAAAAACCTTATTGGGTAGTTACTACTTATAGTAATACTACTTTTTGGACTAATCCAGAAGCCACTGGCGTAATAGTGTGCGATCCACAAAGTGGACACTGTGATTGGTATAGCATCGAAGATGCTCCAGATTGGGTTGATATAATACAACCTGAAAGTTTTATTATCCGCCAGATTCAGAATTTTGGAGAATATGTTCATGGAGTTTTCAATTTCTCTGATAAAGATAAATTGACAATGACCGAACATATAACCACTGTATATAATGATGGCGAATGCTATTATTATACAGGGTTAAGTTCATCAGGCGTTGATAATAGTACGGTAGGCTTTATTCTTGTAAACACAAGAGATAAAAGTTCAAAGCTCTATCGTATGGTTGGAGCAACGGAATCTTCAGCCATGAGTAGTGCTGAAGGTAAAGTTCAAAATATGCAATACGTTTCTACAACACCTATTCCTTTAAATATTTCTGGAATACCAACGTATTTCAGCACTTTAAAGGATGGTGAAGGTTTGGTAAAGGCGTATGCATTGGTTAACATTGAAGATTACTCAATAGTCGCTACTGGGAATAGCATTATGGAAGCCAAACGTGCTTACATTAATAATGTAAATAATGCTGGTCAAACTATTGACTTTAGTGGTGAAAATAGTGGTAATATTCAAAAGACAGGAACGGTTTCTAGAATAGGAAGTAATATCGAAAACGGAAATACATATTATTACATTATCGTAGATAATGATATGACAAAGTTGTACTTAGCGTCATATACAATTTCCGAAGAACTACCTCTTACTAGAGAAGGCGATAGTATTTCCTTTACATTTACTGATCTATCTGGAGATAGTATCAATTTAATTTCGTTTAATAATTTAAATATAGGTAGATAGACAAAACTATGGGCAGTGTTAAAAATAACACTGCCCTATTTCTTTTTATTATATTTTAGACTTCTCTTATTGTTAAATCATGTGCAGAGCCTTCTGCAAGACTTAAACTTGAAACATGTGTTAATATAGCTTTATCATGGAATTCTTCTAAATTTTTAGAGCCACAATTTGACATTGTTGATTTTATTTTTAATATTGTAGTATCTAAGTTTTCTTTTAAAGATCCAGCATAAGGTATGTATGAATCAACACCTTCAACAAATGATATTTTTTTCTTTTTAGATCCTAAATCATATCTTGCCCAACTTCTAGCTCTTCTAGAGCCTTCTCCCCAATATTCTTTAAAAAATTCATTATTTATTTTTACTTTGGCTGTTGGTCCTTCATCAAATCTTGCAAAATATCTACCCATCATTACAAAATCGCATCCCATTGCTAAAGCTAAAGTTATATGATGATCATGAACTATTCCACCATCTGAACATATAGGAATATATATTCCTTTTTTCTTAGCATATTCATCACGAGCAGCAGAAACTTCTTGTATAGCTGATGCTTGTCCACGTCCAATTCCTTTTGTTTCTCTTGTTATACATATAGAGCCTCCACCAATTCCAATTTTTATAAAATCAGCTCCGGCATCTGCTAAATAATTAAAAGCTTCTTTACTTACTACATTTCCAGCTCCTATTTTTATTTTTCCATTATATTTTTTATGTACCCATTCTATAACTTCTTTTTGCCATATTGAATATCCATCAGATGAATCCAAACATAAAACATCTGCTCCTGCTTCAACTAATGCTGGTATTCTTTCTTCATAATCTCTTGTGTTTATTCCTGCACCTACCATGTAACGTTTTTCATCATCTAATAATGATAAAGGATTTTCTTTATGTTGCTCATAGTCTTTTCTAAATACTAATGAATTTAAGTTTCCATTTTTGTCTACTATTGGTAAACAATTTATCTTTTTCTCCCAAATAATATCATTAGCTTCTGAAAGAGAGATTCCTTCTTTTTCATAAACTAATTTACTCATTGGTGTCATTATATCTTCTACTTTTTTATCTAAATTATCTCTTGATATTCTATAGTCTTTACTTGTGATTATACCTAATAGTTTTCCTGTAGGCTCTCCATTTTCTGTTACTGGTATTGTAGAATGATCTGTTTCTTCTTTTATTTCTAAAATATTTGTTAATGTGTCACCAGGTTTTACATTCCATTTACTTTTTACAAAACCTGATTTTGATTCTTTTACACTTTTAACCATTCTAGCTTCTTCTTCAATTGATTGTGACATATAAATAAAAGCAAGTCCTCCTTCTCTAGCTAAAGCCACTCCCATTTCTTCTCCTGAAACGGCTTGCATTATTGCAGATACAAAAGGTACATTCAAATATATTGGAGCTTCCTCTCCAACTTTATGTTTTACAAGTGGTGTCCTTAATGAAATTTTATCAGGTGTGCACTCCCTTGTTGTTAATCTTGGTATTAGTAAATACTCATTAAAAGTTCTTGATTCTTCTGGTAGATATGTTGCCATTTTTAATTCCTCCTTTTTTATATTTATTTTTTAAATTTATATTTTTATTATTTTGTTAAGAAATTGATTTTGCTAATTTACTAATGAAACTTTTTCTTAGAGTTTTATATTTTTCTAGATTTTCATTTACAAATTCATCTATTTTACTTTGAATTCTTACAAATGTTTTCCAATATTCATAGTGATATTCTTTTGGCATAGGAATCCATATTGGAGAATAAAGTTCAAAAAGCTCTTTAATAAAATTAGCATCTATACTTTTTATTGAAATATTTTCTTCTAAACATTTAAGAATATATCTTACTATATCTTCTTTATTAAAGTATTCTTTTAAATCTTCTTTTTTGCATTTTTGTTTTATTAGATTTAAAATATCATATTCTTCAATAAATTTGTATATTTTATCTATAAATTTTTCAATTTCATTTTCGTTTTCATCATATTCATTTGCTAAATCTTTAACATTAATTTTTTTATAATTATCTTTGTCAATATAATAAAAATATCCAATAATGTCTATTCTATCTTCAAAAGGATAAACTCCATTTTTATATGCTTCTATTTCAGTTTCTTCTGAATATATTGAAAATTGTATTTGCTTATATTTTTCTATATTTTTAGTAAATATCATATAAGCTCCAATTTTATAATTTACATCTTTGCATATTAATTTTGCATAAAAGTTAAAGTTTCTTAGCACTGTGCCTGATAATATATATTCATCAAAAAATATAAATTGATTACTAAAAATATCATATAATGTAGTTTCTCTTAGAATATCGTCTAAAGATTCTAAATTGTCTATTTCTTTATTTATATTATTGAAAACGTTTTCTACATTGACTTTTTCAATAGGCAAATATTTGTTTAAGTCTATTTTTTCACAATGTTCTTTTAAAAATTCATCTCTTGATTTTTCTTCATTATTTATATTTATAAATGTTTTCAATTCTTCATCAGATAAATAAAATTTTATCATTTCATATAAATTAATTTCATTTTGTCTTGGAGTTTTAAAATAAAACCATTTATAGTCTAAATTCTTTTCTTCTGCTATTTTAGAACAAATATTGATTAGTGGAGTTGCACCACTTTCAGATACTACAATTGTTTTTATATTTGATTTTTCTATTTCACTAACGATTTTTTCTGATATTTCCTTTAATTGTTTCTTATTCATTAAGTTAAATTTTTCATGTGTTTTAACTAAATTTAAATTTCTAATTTTATCTATATTTCTAGATATTTTATAAATATTATTGTTTTTTATTTCTATATAATCTGCTACTTTACAAATATTTTTATTTGTATCTATTTTATAAGTATTTTCATTTAGTTTGATCATTCCTGCTTTTTCATAGAAGTTAGAAAATGCTTGATTTTTAGGCGTTGGTATAAACTCAGCTATCATTTCTTTAGAATTAAATTTTTGTTTTACTATATATTTTGCAAAATCTAACATTGTAAATTCTAAATTTCTTTTTAATACTCTACAAGATAATAGAAAAGTATCTATAACATTATTTTTCAATATAAATAATCCTGTACTTCCATTATCTCCAAATTTATCTTCTACAAACATCATAACAATTGTATTGTTTTTTTCATCAACTATTTGTTCTAATTCCTCTACAGTATATCTTTTAGTTGTCATATTAAATTGATTTGTCTTTAATGTCATTTGACTTGCCCTATAAATTAAATCTGTATCTTCTTTATTTAAGATTTTAAACTCAACTTTCATTTGAAGATTTTTTAAAAATTCTTCTAGATTTTCTTCTTTCACTGTATTAGCTATAACGTTATTTTGATAGTTCTTAACTCTTTTTATATCTTCTTCAGTTATTTTTAGAGTATCAAAGAAAAACACATCATCTAATACTTTTTCTGCTTCTTCTGGTTTAGAAGATATATTTATTGTTTCAACTTCGGGAATCATTTTATTTACCATTTCTATTTCATATTTATTATCATCAATAAATACAAAACTATCTAAACCTAAATTTAACTCTTTTGATATTTGTATTATATTTTTATACTTGTCTTCCCAATTAGCTTTTATTAGTGTAAAGTCTTTTAATTTTAAATACATTTTATTTGTATTGAATAACTCTTCTACATCACTATAATTGTTTTTAGAAACTAAACAAACTAATATGCCTCTTCTTATTAAGTTTTTTATTTTTATTTGTAGATTTTTATAATGAGCATTTGGATATTCTTCAAAATTAGTAATTTTCTTTATATCATCTTCACCTAATATTCCTTTGTATAGAGTATTATCTAAATCTACCAGTAGAACTTTTTTATTATGATTATAAATCCTATCAATTATTCTAGTAATATATTTTGAAAGTTCAATATAAAAATAAGGTTTATATGGATCTTTTGAAATATATTTCATTTTATCATTATATGTATTTTTGGCTCCGATATTTTGGATTATTTTATTTATATCTACTAAAAATATATTGTTATATTTTTCTTTTAAAGAAATCAAGTCTAAATTAAACTTTTTTATTTGTGTAGTAACACTATTTAAATCATTATATTCTAATATTCCATTTATTTCTTGTTCATATTCTTCTAGATTTAGAATTATTACTGCCTTTGCATTACTTCTTTGTTTTATATTATTTATCATATTTTCAATAGAATATGTTTCTAATTTTGGCGTAGTTGTCGATTCAAATATTTTAGCAAATAAATCTTGAGGCCTAATTAGGATAATTATGATATCAATATTTTTTTGGTATATAAAACTTTGTTCATCAAGTATTTCTTGATAAAATTGATTAAATATACCATAGTCTATATTAACGTTAAATCCTTTATTAAATAATTCAGTTTTTAGTATTGGGTCTATATTTTCACAAGTATATGAACGAAGAATAGCTATATTTAAATCTTGATTTTCACTTAAATTTTTAATGTTAGAAGATTTTTCTATATAATCTAAAAATTTCATATCTATCTATCCTTTATAATTTCAAAAATTAAATCATTTTTTAATAATCCAAAAAAGACATCATTGTTATTAAATAATGGAGCTTTGATATTAGGTGTAAATATTTTTCCATATTTATTTTCTTTTAATGCTTTTAAAAACTCTTCTTCATTATCTGTTGTAAAAGCTAAATGATGAATTCCATGTTTGCAGTTATATACACTAGACTTTTCATCAATAGATTTTATTAATTCTATTCTGTTTTCTTTAGAATCTTCTAACATTTGTAAATAATTATTTTGGTTATAATCTTTTACAATATCACCTTTTTTATTGAAACCAAATATTTTAAACATTTCGATATTTTTGTTTATATCATCTACAACAAATCCTATATGATGTAATTTTATATCCATATAATCATTCCTTTATTTTAGTTTATCTTCTATAATTTCTTTAATTTTTAATGCTCCTTCTTTCATTAAATAAATCTCATCAGGCTCTATTTCTGTATCAAATTCTTCTTCTAATGATATTATTATTTTTAAATGAGCAAGTGAATCCCAATTTTTACATGTTTCCATGTTTATTTCTTTTAAATCTTTTTGACTAAAATCTTGTTGAAGTATTTTCTCTAAAATATTTTTAATTTTCTCTTCCATTATACATCAATTCCTTCTAATTTTTTATATAAATATTTTTCTATTTCTACTATCTCAATTAAATATTTAGAACATTTTTCTAAATTACTTTTATTTAAAGTTAATGAATATTTTTCAAAAAGTAAATTTACATATTCCCAATATATAATTGATTTATCAAACTCTTTACTTAATTCTAAAATTTTATTGTTTGATAAATTCTTTCCTAAATCTTCTAATAATTTTTTTATCTTTTTTCTTGAACGTGTTATTTTATTTAAGCTATTATTCATTGGTGAATACATATATATATCACCTTTATATTTATTCATTTGTTCTATTATTTTTTCTTTCTGTAATTCTATTGAAAATTTTTCAATATTTTTAAAAATATATTGTTTGTTTTTTTGATTATTTTTAAAGTCTTTGAAAAACTCTTTTAAATCTACATCTATGCTATTTTCTATTATTATTTTTGTTAACTTATTTGTTGTACTTTTTTCACATTGTTCTATACTTAGATATTCATTAAACTTATTACAGTAACCATCAGTAAATAAAATATCTTTTTCATTTATATCTATTGCCATTGCTTTATGTACAAAAAAATCTGGAACATTTTCTTTCATATAATTTACATCCCAAGGAAATAATCTTCTAAACATGTGTATCATTATGGGATTATTATTTTTTAAAGATTCTTTTATACTTTTAATCGTACTTTCCCAATAATTAAATTGTTGATCTTCTAATATTATTCCTGTAAACTTTTTTAAATTTGCATAATTTATTTCATTTGTTAAATATATTTTTTCAGATATTTCTTCATTATTATTGAATGAAAAATCCCATAAATCATAAAAAGAAAGGCTATAAATTCTGCTGAGTTTTTCACATATCATATTTAAATTATCATCTGTACATGTGTTTATTTCTTTATGTAACCTTGGTAATGTTAATAACTCTTGCTTGTTCATCTATATTCCCTTCTTGCTTATTGAAAATTTTTATTTTTTTAAATATCCTTTTACTATAATAATATATCATAATTCTAAAAAAATATCAATTAAAAAAAGAAACAGACTTGAGAATTTGGGTATCTCAAGTTGTTTCTTTTAGAATAATAATTTTCTTGAACAAAGAGCATTATCGGTTGCTTGGGCAACTAAACTTGCTCGTGATGTATTTCCGAGTAACTGAGTTATATCTGTTATCCCTTTTTCATTTCTTAAATAATCGTCAAGAGTAGAATTCTTGATTGTTCCGATATCTTTTGAAGGGATTTCCCAGCCAGCACTTTTACCAAAAACGTATTCATCAGAATTTTTATCATATATACAAACAACTTGTACATTAAAAAATCTTCCCATGAATTCTTCAATACCAGCTTCACAACTAATATAGAAGTCTACGTCGTTTTCGATACTAAGTGCTTTAACTCTGTTTAGAGCTCCAATATATGTTTCCTCATCGAATGGTTGTTCCGGCACTTTAGAATCTACAGCTTGGTGTATGATTTCAATCATGTCTTCATCGATTTGGAAAAACCGTGAAAATGCAATTATTATTCCTTTAAGCTTTTCTTTGGAATTTGTTGCAATTTTTAGTTTCATAAAGTTTGTACCTCCATTTGAAAAATAAAAAATTCGGCTTAATTAATTATAACATTTTTTCGTACTTTTATCAATGAAGCACTACCTTCCATCATAATATTCATGTTCTCCTCGAGGAGTAAGTTCTTTATTTTTTACAAACAATGGTTTTTTCTCTGTTAATTCTTGTTCTTCTAAAGGACGAATCGTTCTATCTTCACCATCAATCATTATTTTTTCGTTATCTATATTAACAACTAAACATCTTACATATCTTGTAGATTCTGGTGTTTCCCCTTCTATCCTTTTCCAAACTTTTTCTCTTTCATAAGAAAATTTAATGTCAACTAATTCTTTCATATATTCAAATATACCTTGTGAATCCAAATCATATTTTTTTGTAAGTATTTCTAAAGCCTTTTTTAAATAAGTTATATCCTCATTTTCTTCAATTGGATTTTCTTCTTCTCCTAATTCTTTTATATCATTATCCATTCTTTCAGTAGAATATTTACTTCTACCTTCATTAAATCTGTCAAGTGCTTTTTTAAATTTATCATCTTTATCTTCTAAAATATTTATTCCTTCAGCAGTTAACCCTGTTTTTAATCTTGTAAGATCTTTTATATTAAAAAAGTCATCTGTATCTAAAGTTATACTATAATCATCACATGTTAATCCAGTAATATAATGAGTTAAGTCTTCATTCCAATAAATACATATATTATAGTCATCATTATTCTTTAATAATTCTGTTAATGCTTTTGTAAGATATCTAGATAATTCAAAACAAACTCTTCGATTATGAGTTTCTCTGTTTTTTTCCCATTCTTCATCAACTTCTTGTCCATACCATTTAGGAACATAAAAGACATCGTCATCAACCTTTTTTATATAAGATATTAAATTATCATCATATATGTAATCAGTACATACTTTTTCAAAAACTTTTAAAATTTTATCTTCAGTTGTTAATTGATCATCAGCAGATAATTCTTGTATATATGAATTAAATTCTTCTGGAATGTTCCATTCTCCTTTATCATATATTATGTCTTCATCTGAATTTTCCTCATATTGACTTCTATCATCTGGATCTAATACAATTTTATGTCTCTTTTTGAATTTTAGAGATATTAAATCATTTAATTTTTTTGCTTTTTCTATATCTATACTCATTTTATTATCCTCCTTGATATGTGTATTGATTTTCTTCTGGATTAGTTATGAACATTTTATTATCAAAGTTTTCTTTATTTATTAAAGTCAATTTTTGTTCAATACTATCAAGTATGTAAGTTTTATCTTGAAAATCAAACATCAAACATCTTATATATCTTTTTTCACCACCGTCTTTAGCTTCTTTCCATATTTTTTCTATTTCAATTCCTTCTTGTTCAATTTTTGATCTCATATATTCCATAAAGCCTTGTGAGTCTATATTATATAAGTTTAATATATCTACAACTTTATACAAATATTTTATAACATCTGTTTTTTCAAAATTTGTTTTTAATTCTTCAACTTTCTTTAAATCTTCTGGTTTATTTTCATTATATTTTTCTATAACATTTTCAAACTTTTTAGAATCATCTCTTAATATTGTTATTCCATTTATTGTTAGACCTAATTTTAATCTTGTAAGATCTTTTATTTTATTGAAATCATCTAAATCTAAAATGATGCTATATTCACTTCCTGTTAAGCCTACAACATAATGTAAATTTTCTTTATCTCCGAGCATAACTGCCTCTAAATCCATA